>JABDQM010000121.1 GCA_013042315.1 Flavobacteriaceae bacterium
GCAGAACTCATCGCCGCATTAAGTAAATAATAAAGGAGATCACTCCGCTAAACATATAGAATTATGGCACATAAAAAAGGTGTAGGTAGTTCCAAAAACGGAAGAGAATCGGAGTCGAAACGACTCGGAGTTAAGATCTTTGGCGGCCAGGCTGCTACTGCCGGAAATATTATTGTAAGACAGAGAGGAACCAAACACAATCCCGGAGAAAACGTATACGCAGGTAAAGATCACACTTTGCATGCCATGGTAGACGGGATGGTGAAGTTTGAGAAAAAGGCCGGAGGCAAATCTTATGTTTCCATAGAACCTTTTGACGCTTAAACTCATCTTCTACAAATAAAAAAAAGCTCTTGATTTTTCAAGAGCTTTTTTTATGATATCAAATCCCGATTTAGTATCGGTAGTAATCTGGTTTGAAAGGACCGTTTTGTGGCACACCGATATAATCGGCCTGCTCCTTGTCCATCTCTGTAAGTTCTGCTCCCAGGCGAGAAAGGTGCAATTTAGCCACCTTCTCATCTAGGTGTTTTGGCAGCATATATACTTTGTTCTCGTATTTATCGCTGTATTTCCAAAGTTCTATCTGTGCCAGGGTTTGATTTGTAAATGAATTGCTCATCACAAAGCTCGGATGGCCTGTAGCACATCCCAGATTCACCAATCGGCCTTCTGCCAGCACAATTACATCCTTCCCTTCTATTGTGTACTTATCTACCTGAGGCTTGATTTCGTCCTTGGTCTTCCCGTATTGAGAATTCAGCCAAGCCATATCGATTTCATTGTCGAAATGGCCGATATTACATAGTATCGCCTTATCTCTCATCGCTCTGAAATGCTCTTCGCGGATGATGTCCTTATTTCCGGTAGCCGTTACGATGATGTCTGCATTACCAATTACAGTTTCTAACTTTTTCACCTCAAAACCGTCCATACAAGCCTGAAGGGCACAAATTGGGTCGATTTCTGTCACCGTGACAATAGATCCGGCTCCTCTGAAAGAAGCGGCGGTTCCTTTCCCAACATCGCCGTATCCGGCTACTACCACTTTTTTACCGGCCAACATGGTATCTGTGGCTCTTCTGACTGCATCAACAGCACTCTCTTTGCATCCGTATTTATTGTCGAACTTCGACTTGGTAACGGAATCATTTACGTTGATCGCTGGCATTGGGAGTGTTCCGTTTTTCATCCTTTCGTATAAACGGTGAACACCGGTAGTGGTTTCTTCAGATAATCCCTTGATGCCTGAGGCTAATTCAGGGTACTTATCAAAGACCATATTGGTTAAGTCTCCCCCGTCATCGAGAATCATGTTCAGGGGCTTTCTATCCTCTCCAAAGAAGAGAGTTTGTTCTATACACCAATCAAATTCCTCTTCATTCATCCCTTTCCAGGCATATACCGGAATACCGGTAGCGGCTATGGCTGCTGCAGCCTGATCCTGAGTTGAAAATATGTTGCAGGAACTCCAGGTTACTTCAGCCCCCAGGGCAACAAGTGTTTCTATGAGAACCGCGGTCTGAATGGTCATGTGAAGACAGCCGGCAATACGGGCACCTTTTAGAGGTTGTTCTTCTTTGAACTCTTCTCTAAGGGACATTAGTCCGGGCATTTCTGCTTCTGCCAATTCTATCTCCTTTCTCCCCCATGCAGACAAGGAAAGGTCTTTTACTTTGTAGGGCACATACGGCACAGTTTTAATGCTCATCTCTTTTTTTATTTTTACTTTCGTTAGCAAGCGGAAAACCGCAATTTTTTTCGACCTCAAAGATAGTGATAACTTAAAAACTCCCATGCCCCTTTACAAAACAATAACAATAAATCCAGGGATTCGCGTACATATCTGGAAGATCTCAGAAGCGGAGGAAGACCTGGCCAGGGGGATAACACTTACACCTCATTGCCAGGAGCGTTACGAGGGAATGAAATCTGAACTGCATCGCAGGGGATTTCTCAGTATTCGGCATTTGATGGCGGAAGAGGGTTACAAAGATCACGACCTTTATTACGACGATCTCGGGAAACCACATTTAAAAGACGGATCCTTTATTTCCATAACACATTCCTATCAGTTCAGTGGAATAGTCGTCAGCGAGAACATCCCCGTGGGAATTGACATTGAGAAACAGCGGGAAAAGATCTTGAAAATCGCACATAAGTTCACGCCCATAGAAGAATACGGTACATTTTCTGACCCTCACAATTTGATGAGGAAGCTTACGGTGGTCTGGGGAGCAAAGGAATCGCTGTACAAAATCAATTCAACTTTAGGACTTAGTTTTCTTAATAATATCGATATAGAAGACTTCCAATTAGAAAGCGGGAAAACAAAAGGACTGATCCATCTCAATGGCCAATCTTCCTTTTTTGAAATCCACTTTAATGAGTACGAAGGTTTCACCTGTGCCTTTGCCATGCAACTAAAATCAAAAGGTTCACAAGAGTATTTAATCCATAACAATAAAGAAGACCTATGAATATTTCTGTAGAACTTACGTTGAGTCCGCTCCAGGATCAATTTGAAGAGCCGATCATATCCTTTATAAAATCACTAAGGACTTCTGGTTTAAAAGTCGTTGAAAATCCATTGAGCACGCAGGTCTACGGTCCTTATGACCAGGTTATGAACCTTATCAAGTCTCAGTTAAAGGCGTCTTTTGAGTCTATGGATAATGGGTTGATGAATATGAAAATAGTGAAAACGGATCGCAGCGAGTATGAACCCCATTTCTGATTTCTTTCTCGACCCCTATTTAGGGAGGGAACCCTACCTAATTGTACTTGAAGCCATCGCATTCTTTTTCGGTATAGCCAGCGTCGTCTACGCGAAGAGAGAAAATATTTTGGTGTACCCAACCGGTATTGTCGCTACTGTAATCACCGTTTACCTTTTCTATATCGATGCGCTTTTCGGCGATATGATGATGAACTTCTACTACTCCATTATGAGTATTTACGGCTGGTGGAACTGGGCCAGAATAAAAGGTGATAAAAGAGTTGTACAAATAAGCAGGACGAATACGCGTGAAAAAGCTATAGGATTTATTCTGTTCCTTTTGACGATGGGCGTCACTTTTGGGGTCTACAAGGGTTTCGGAACCCTGCTGCAAGGAGCTAATTACATCGACATATTTACCTCTGGAGTCTTCTTTACGGCCATGTGGTACATGGCGAATAAAAAACTGGAGAACTGGACCCTATGGATTCTGGCCGATATTATTACGGTTCCGTTATATGCCTACAGGGGATGGGGAATGCTTTCCCTGCAATATCTTATCTTTACCGTCCTGGCTGTCCAGGGCTACTTAGCATGGAAGAAAGACTTAAACAACACCCATCAGACATTGTAAAGATTGTATTGTTTGGCCCTGAATCGACGGGTAAGACAACCCTGTCGCAGCAGTTAGCCGCCCACTATAACACCCTATGGGTACCCGAATACGCACGGGAATACCTGCAGGACAAATGGGACAGAGAGCAAAAAACTTGTGAACCGCACGACCTGCTTCCTATTGCGGAAGGTCAAATGCGACTTGAAAACGATTTCACGGAAAAAGCGAAGGACCTCTTGATCTGTGATACCGATTTGCTGGAAACTAAGGTTTATTCTGAAGCTTACTATCTGGGATATACTGATCCAATTTTGGAAAAATTTGCCCTCCAGAATCATTATGATTTGTATCTTCTGACCTATATAGATACCCCCTGGGTTAAAGACGATCTCAGAGACAAACCTGAGGAAAGGGAAAAGATGTTTTCTTACTTTAAGAATACGCTTAAAAAGTACAATAAGCCATTTATTACCTTAAAAGGAAGCCCGGAAAAGAGGTTCAGGGAAGCCATAAAAAACATTGACAAAATATTAGAACATGATTGAATTTACGCAAAGCGATGTAAAGCAGTTAGAAGAAAAGGGAATCAGCAGGAAAACAGTTGAGGAACAGATCAAGACCTTTGTAGAAGGCATTCCTTTTATCAATTTACACGGTCCGGCGTTAGTAGGAGAGGGAATATTAAAAACGAATACGGCAAAAGAGCAAAATTATGTTCAGAAATTCGAGGCCTCTAGGTCTAAGCTATCCCTGCTAAAGTTTGTTCCTGCATCGGGGGCGGCATCGCGAATGTTTAAATCTCTTTTTAGCTTTCTGGACAATTACAATCCCGGGAATGAATCTTTTTCTTCCTACATCAGTAGAACTGATCATAAAGATATTGAGCAATTTTTCAACGGCGCTGTGGACCTGCCATTTTACGAGATGGTATTAAGCCGTATTAAAGCTAAGGACTTATCTGAAGATAAGACTAAGTTCGATTTTGTGGAAGAACTCCTCAGCGAAGACGGATTGAACTATGGGTTTTACCCCAAAGGGCTCCTGCCTTTCCACAAATACGACAAGCAACTGGTTACTCCCTTTGAAGAACACTTGGATGAAGCGGCTTTTTACGCCAATGGGAAAGATAAAGCCGTTCTCCATTTTACCATTTCAGAACAACATCAGTCCCTTTTTGATAGAGAACTAAAGAATGTTGAAAAACGAGCGTCTGAAAGAACAGGTACAAGCTTTGAAGTTGGATATTCTTATCAAAGTCAGGCTACAGACACCATAGCGGTAACTTTAGAGAATCAACCCTTCCGAAACGAGGACAATTCGGTGCTGTTTAGGCCCGGGGGGCACGGTGCATTGATTCAAAATCTCGATAGGCAGGATGCCGATATCATCTTTATCAAGAATATTGACAATGTAGTAACCCGGGACCAATGTGACGAGATCGCAAAATCCAAAAAAGTATTGGCAGGAGTGCTTCTTGAACTACAGGAACATGTATTCAGATATTCGCAAATTCTCGAGGATCACAGCATAGACGGCGAAGATTTAGAGCGTATAAAGTCGTTCCTTGAAAACGATCTCAATGTTCGCTTCTCGGACAACTACGGCGGATTTACCCTGGGACAGCAAATAGAGATCCTGAAAGACAAACTACACCGGCCAATTCGAGTTTGTGGGATGGTGAAAAACGAAGGCGAGCCCGGAGGCGGGCCTTATTGGATAAAAGACAGAAATGGGAATATCAGTCTGCAGATTGTGGAATCAGCCCAGGTAGATCTTGAGCATGAACAACAATCGGAAATCTTTAAAAAAGCCACGCATTTTAATCCTGTAGACATTGTCTGCGGAGTTAAAGACTTTAAAGGGGAAAAATACGATCTGCTGAAATTTGTAGATGAAAAGCAAGGATTTATCACCCAAAAAACAAAAGCCGGTAAAGCCTTGAAGGCACTAGAGCTTCCCGGACTGTGGAATGGTGCTATGGCGTATTGGAATACTATTTTTGTTGAAGTGCCTTCCGCTACCTTTAACCCTGTGAAAACAGTAAACGATTTATTAAAGTCGGCACATCAGGTAAGTTGAACAGTATCCTTCGGCAATTTCTTTAAATATTACGAAACAAGTACTTATCTTTGACCCATCTCAAAGGGGTGCCAGTGATGTTCTAACTTCTGAGTTGAGCAAAATTGGCTGAGAGTATACCCAATGAACCTGGGCGGGTAATGCCGCCAAGGGATCGTACTTCGGGGAACACCTGAAGTAATGCGAAACTGAGAAAGAATCCGACCCATGTTCGACTCTTTCCAAATGGGTAGCCAATCACATAGAGTTAATTTTCATTGAATAATCATCCCTTTTATTCAAAAATCAAATTGAATGAAAAGAGGAATATTATTATCGGTTCTCCTAGGTAGTTTTGGAATAGCATTGGGGCAGCAGCAGGAAAAAGACACCACCACAGCAAAAGAAATTATTCTGGACGAGGTCTTGGTCTCATCAGTAAGAGTAACTAAGGAGTCGCCCGTAACTTTTTCGAATATAACAAAGGCGGAATTAGCTCCGAGGAATCTGGGACAAGACATCCCTATTTTGCTAAACTTCCTTCCTTCCGTCGTTACTACTTCAGATGCCGGAGCCGGAGTAGGGTACACCGGAATTAGGGTGAGAGGAAGTGATGCCACACGGGTTAATGTTACCATAAACGGTATTCCTTATAACGATTCAGAATCTCATGGCACTTTTTGGGTCAATCTACCCGATTTTGCTTCTTCCACTGAGGACCTTCAATTACAGCGGGGCGTTGGGACTTCTACGAACGGGGCCGGGGCATTTGGGGCAAGTCTTAACTTGTTGACCGATGCGGTTTCTGAAGAGGGTTACGCACAGCTCGCTACTTCCTATGGGAGTTTTAATACGATGAGGAATAATGTAAAATTTTCCACCGGCTTGCTCAATGAAGCCTTTGAATTTTCCGGTCGCCTTTCGAGGATTATTTCAGACGGGTACATAGACCGGGCCTCCTCAGCGCTTGATTCCTATTTCCTGCAGGGCGCTTTCAGGGATAAGAACACCCTTATTAAAGCACTGCTATTTGGGGGTCATGAAATTACGTATCAGGCGTACTTTGGCATTGATGCCGAAACCCTGGCCACCAATCGAAGGTTTAATCCGGCAGGACAATTCACGGATGAAAATGGGGAGACCAGATTCTACGAAAATGAGGTGGACAACTACAAACAAGACCATGCTCAACTTCACTGGAATCAAAATTTGGGACAGGGCTGGAATTCCAGTCTGGCTTTCCATTACACCAGGGGAAGAGGTTATTTCGAACAATACAGGGAAGATGATGATTTTGATACCTACGGATACGACCCCATTACGGTTAATGGGGAATTGATCACTGAAACCGACTTGGTAAGGAGGAGATGGCTAGATAACGATTTCTATGGGACGGTATTTTCGCTCAACAAGGATTTTGATAGGGCAAAGTTGATCCTGGGAGGAGGATACAATCTTTACGAGGGAGACCATTTTGGAGAAGTGATATGGGCTCGATTTGCACCTGAAGCCGACATCAGGGACCGATACTACGATGATACTTCCAGAAAAACAGATTTTAATTTCTTCACAAAATTGAATTATAAATGGAATGACAAGTGGAGCCTTTACGGAGATTTACAGTTGCGATCTGTAAATTATGAGGCCAATGGAAATGAAACTGGACTTGTTGACGATACCTTTAATTTCTTTAATCCAAAGGCTGGTATAGTCTATGATCTGGACGTCAACAACAACTTCTATTTTTCATGGGCTGTCGCCAACCGGGAACCCAACAGAAATGATTACGAAAACGGTAATCCCAGACCGGAACGCCTAAACGACCTGGAACTGGGCTGGAGGTTTATCACGCCGGATGTACAGATCAATACTAATTTCTTTTATATGAGATATAAGGATCAGTTAGTATTGACCGGAGAGTTAAATGACGTAGGGGCCCCATTAAGGGCAAATGTAGGAGATAGTTACCGCCTTGGCCTTGAAGTTGACGCTGCAATGAAACTGGGGAAGAATTTTATATGGCAACCCAATCTCGCCGTGAGTACAAACAAGAATATCGATTTTGTATTCCAGAGAGACGGGGTCCTGGAAGATCTGGGGAATACCAATATTGCGTATTCTCCCGGACTGATCATCGGGAACAGGATCGCATATGAACCAAATTCGGAATTTACGCTGGCCTTGCTCACTAAATACGTAGGGAAACAGTATATGGGGAACATCGATGCCGAAGCATCAGTTCTGGATGCTTATTCTCAAACAGATTTTAATATCTCCTATGAAATTAGGCCTCGAAATCTGCTAAAAAGGATCGTACTGTCTGCCCTGGTGAATAACATCTTCGATGCGAAGTACGTTTCAAATGGGTATTTTTTCACCTTTGATGACGATTTTTCTAATCCGGGAACAACCACAACTATTGAAGGAGCAGGCTTTTATCCACAGGCCGGAATCAATGCACTACTGGGAGTACAATTACAATTTTAGATGATTTGATTAGGGCTCGTTCCCGTTAGTGGGATCTCAGTTGCTGATGACAACTATGTTCCCGTTTTGTGAGGCTTGGTATTCCAACATATTGAAATATCGCATGCCGTCGTCAGGCACAGAGAACTGCTGTCCGGTAAAAAGGCTGTATTCAAATCCTTCACAACCGCAGATGGCGGTCTGACCGCTGAGTTCTGTTGTGGAACAGGAACTGGGAGAATGATTTGGACAACTGGCTTCAAAGACTCGGTAGGCAAATCCGGTATTCATGACATACACACCACGGATTCCAACGCCTTGTCCGCCGATATAAACCGCATTACCCGCATTGGTGAGCGGACTGTATAGGGGAAGGTTGAGGTTGATCTCAAATCGGAAACCTATTTCCTGTAAATAGGGATTTCTTTGTCCCTGATCATTACTGCAGGCGAGGAGTAAAAAGAATAAAAACAGTATTTGAATTGATCTCATCAGTCTTCCGCTAAATGTATGTTACTGCAAAATTCATCAAAAAATCTGTATCTTTGACCATAATCCTCTCTAAAATACACCTGTAATCCAGGTGGAAGATGCAGGGGATTTTCTATTTATAAAAGAGGACGATATGAGCAATGTATCTTATTACACCGCAGAAGGACTAAAAAAATTAAAAGAAGAACTCAATCATCTGAGGGATGTTGAACGACCTTTGGCTTCACAAGCGATAGCTGAGGCAAGGGATAAAGGCGATTTGTCTGAGAATGCTGAATACGATGCTGCTAAGGAAGCACAGGGTCTTCTCGAATTAAAAATCGCAAAATTAGAAGAAACACTTGCCAATGCACGCCTTATTGATGAATCACAATTAGATACCTCTAAGGTTTTGGTTTTATCAACCGTAAAACTTCGCAATAAGCAAAATGGTATGGAGATGAAGTATACCTTGGTTGCAGAAAGTGAAGCAGACCTTAAATCGGGTAAAATTTCTGTTACTTCTCCAATCGGAAAAGGGTTACTTGGGAAAAAAGTAGGGGATACGGCATCGATCAGTGTGCCCAATGGGACCTTGAAATTCGAAATTTTGGAAATCACAAGGAACTGAGGTCAAATAATTTATATCTTTAATCCTGCTGTAAATGGCAGGATTTTTTTTTCATCAATACCGAAACTATGTCGAGCATTTTCACCAAGATCATCAAGGGAGAAATCCCGTGTTACAAGATCGCAGAAGACGAGAATTTTTTTGCCTTTCTAGATATTAATCCCAATGCTGTTGGTCATACCCTTTGTGTCCCCAAAAAAGAAGTAGACAAATTACTCGACCTTGATGAGGAGACCTATACCGGACTGATGAATTTTGCGAGGAAAGTGGGAATAGCTTTGGAAGCCGCCGTTCCGTGCAAACGCGTAGGGATGACCGTAATTGGTCTCGAAGTGCCGCATGTTCACGTGCACCTTATTCCTTTACAGAAGATGGCCAATGCTACTTTTCAGGAAAAGGTCTCACTGAATAAAGATGAATTTGAGGAAGTGGCAGCCAGAATTAAAGCACATCTTTGAATGCACCGTTAAAATAGAGGTAAAAAAGAGCGGCCGATATTGTGAGAAGCAGAATAATAAGCACAAAACTCAATTTGGTAAGCTTTGTACTTTTCGGTTGGGGAACTACCATTTTTTGAAAATAATCAAAACTCCGTTCAATATCCTCCGTCCATGAAACCGGATAGATCACGGAACCACAGGTAACACAACGTATGTCCTGACTCACCTCTCCTGTAGTCCTGTTGTATAATTTGCTAATGATATGCTTTTGATAGAAAGTTAGTTTTAGTTCCTGGTTAAAACATTCGGGGCAATTGTTCGTAAGATCAGCTTCTTTGATGATATCGAGTTGTTCTTTAGCCATAACTAAGAATTTATGAGTAATGAAATTTGCATAACAGTTCCCTGCTTGCTCGAGGTTAAAACTTTTATTTTTCCTTGGTGGTATTCTTCAACGATGCGTTTTACCAGAGACAGGCCAAGTCCCCATCCCCTTTTCTTAGAGGTTACTCCGGGTTCAAAAATAGTTTGAAAACTGCTTTTCGGGATGCCCTGTCCGGTGTCAGATATCAGGATGTTTACGTATTTGCCATCCGGAATGATCTCGAGCGAAATAGAGCCTTTGCCTTTCATGGCATCAATTCCGTTTTTCACTAGATTTTCTATGGTCCAGTTGTAAAGTGCACTGTTGAGCATGATAGGTAATTCATCTATTCGCGAATTAAAAGAGTATTGAATCAGGCGCGAACTTCTCAACTGCAGATATTCAAAAGCCTTTTTGGTTTCCTCAACAATATCTAGTCGCTCTAATTTTGGGAGTGATCCAATATTTGAAAATCGTTCTGTAATGGTTTGAAGCCGGTCGATATCCTTCTCAATTTCAACCGTTATTTCACTGTTGAGATCCTCATTTTTTAATAGCTCATTCCAGCCCAAAAGGGACGTCAGGGGAGTGCTGATCTGATGTGCCGTTTCTTTTGCCATCCCGGCCCACAATTTATTTTGTTCGGAGGCTTTAGAAGTTTTAAAGAAAAAGAAAATCACCGCGCCAAAGAGCAGGATGATCAACAGTAGGGCAATGGGATAGAATTTTAGCTTGTTGAGTACCTCCGAATTGCCGTAATAAAGCGTGGCCAGGGTTTCAGCGTCGTAGGTGATCGAAATAGGACTGTTTTCACTACTAAATTTCTTTATCTTTTGCTGAATCTCAAGCGAATCTGATTCTATCTCCGGGGGCATGTTGTTGGTTTTGACGGATCCATCTTTGTTGACAAGGATCATGGGAGTAGAAGTATTATTTTGAAATATTTTTACGTGTAGGTTACCCAGATCTCGGTCTTCTGAGGATTGAAGTAATTCGGACTGAGCTGTTGCCCAGATCTCCATTTTATAGCGCTCTTCTTCCTTAAATTTCTTAAAAAAACTATTGGTATTCCACAGAATAAGGCTCACGATAACAAATGATGCTATCAGTAGGAATATATTGGAGAATTTGTTTTTTGGATTAAATGCCATCCTTTATAAACGTGCATTAAAGATAACTTAATTTGGTGTCAAATGTTGTATCTGCCAACGCTGTCTCGCTTAAAAATTGACGACAATTTATGTACCTTTGCCATCTATGTCCGAAATGCTTAGCATAAGCCCATCAGAACTCCCTGTACCTGAATTACATGCCTATTTACTAGGTGCTGTAGGTCCCAGGCCCATTGCATTCGCCAGCACAATCGACGAGGAAGGAAGGCCAAATTTATCGCCTTTTAGTTTTTTTAACGTCTTTAGTGCAAATCCGCCTGTGATGATATTTTCACCGGCGCGAAGGGTTCGGGACAATACCACCAAACACACCCTGGAAAATGTTATGAAAATCAGGGAAGTGGTCATCAATGTAGTTGACTATGACATGGTGCAGCAAATGTCCCTCGCCAGCACAGAATACGGCGAAGGAGAAAATGAATTTGTAAAAGCCGGACTCACCATGATAGCCTCGGAGGAAGTGAAACCCTTCAGAGTTGGTGAGTCTCCTGTTCAGTTTGAATGTAGGGTAATGAAAGTAGAACCACTGGGACAAGAAGGCGGTGCGGGGAATCTCGTTTTTGCAGAGGTCGTAAAGATACATGTTGCGAAAAGTATCCTCAATGCAGATGGGGGCATCGACCAGCACAAGATCGATCAGGTAGCCCGAATGGGAGGTAATTGGTATACAAGGGCAAATATGGGTATGTTTGAAGTCCCAAAGCCGATTCGCTCAAAAGGGATGGGGGTAGACAATCTCCCCGTACAAATAAGAAACAGTAAGGTCTTAAGTGGGAATGATCTGGGTATGCTGGGTAATGTGGAGGCCTTGCCAACAGTGGAGGAGGTTGATGAATTTGTCAATGACAATCCAGAGATCAGGAGTTTGAAAGAAAATAATAAGCGGGAATTAATTCACAAGAAAGCAAAAGAATATTTAATGAAGAATGAAGTGTCTTCAGCATGGAAGGTACTCATGTTAACACAATAGTTATGGAAATACAAGGAAAGATTAAAATGATCGACGAACCCAAAACCTACGGGTCTAATGGTTTCAGGAAAAGGGAATTGGTAGTAACCACTGAAGAACAATATCCACAGCATCTTATGATAGAGTTTGTGCAGGATAAGACCGATTTGTTAAACTCGTATAACGAAGGAGATCAGGTAAAGGTAAGTATCAACCTGAGGGGAAGAGAATGGGTGAATCCCCAGGGCGAAACCAAGTACTTTAATTCTATACAGGGCTGGAGAATAGAAAAAATAAGTGCGGAATCCAACGCTCAGGAAATTCCTCCTGTTCCACCGATGGATGCCTTCGAGCCGGCTAATGAGCTGAACGAAGAAGACCACGATGATCTTCCATTTTAAAAAGTAATCAGATCCTCCCCGGAGGACAAAAACTGATTATCATTGAAGAATAAAAACCGGCCCATAACATTTCTGGATGACAGGTTGATTTTTCCTCCCGTGGAGATGGCAAATCCTGAAGGTTTGCTGGCTGTAGGTGGAGATCTAACCCCTGAAAGACTGATCCTTGCCTACCGAAACGGGATTTTTCCCTGGTTTAATGAGGATTCCCTTATCCTCTGGTGGAGTCCTGATCCAAGAATGGTCCTATTCCCATCTAAAGTCCGGATCTCTAAAAGCATGCGAAATTACCTCAACCGAGGGCAATTCAGAGTTAGCAGAGACACGGCCTTCGAAAAGGTTATACAGGAATGCGCTGATGCTCCCAGGCACGGTCAACGAGGCACGTGGATCACACATAAGATGATAGAAGCCTATAAGAAGTTGTTCGAGAAAGGCATAGCCCATTCTTATGAAGTCTGGCAGGATAATGAATTGGTTGGGGGACTGTACGGCCTTGACCTTGGCCACGTTTTCTGTGGCGAGAGTATGTTCAGTAAGGTGAATAATGCCTCAAAATATGCCCTCATCCATATGTGCAGAGAATTGGAAGAGAAGAATTACAGTCTAATCGATTGCCAATTGCATACCCCTCATCTCGAAAGTCTTGGTGCAGAGCTGATATCCCGGCAAGAATATCTCAATATCTTAAAGAGAAAGGATCAGGGAAGAGTTTAAGAACAATACCATTTGTGTCTGATCTCTGTAATTTTCCCACCTGTTCTCGATTCCTGCCTGGAGTTGAACTTTCGGGGAGAGTAACCATCCTATATTAAATGACACTCGCTGATCGTATTGTGGAATTCTCCCCATGCCAATACTCAATAGCGCTTCGGTGTTAATTATTAGATAGGCTTCATTTATATCGACTTTTTCTCCTTCCAAAGGGAAATCTAAGGTAAACCTGTATCTGAATCGGTGTATGGTGATATCGGGAAAAATTCGCTGCTCTGTCCTTAGTCGGTGACCGTATCTCACAACCAGTGGTCTTGTTGTTAGGTTATACTGTTGTGTGAATCGAACTTCATTGTCTCTATTGGTTTCAAAGACCTGTCGAAAACGATACATAATCCCTCCTCCCAAACTGCTGTTTAGTCCCATTTTTAAGGTCGAAAAATGAGAGAGGTCAAGATTTCTTCCTCGGAACTCCAGTTCGCGGTCCTGAAAGATAAAATTTCGACTAGATAGGGAGAAGTTATGAGAATAATTCCTTGAGACCAGGTAATTCACGGCCAATTGTGGTTGAAAATATGCGACGTAATTCTCCTGAGCGTGGCTTGAGCACCAGGGTACCAAAAGCAATATTAAAAACCCGGCTCTAATAAAGGATATGGTCATAATTCGCCGGTAATGACTTTCGCTTTGATACATAGGTGCCCTCGGCGTTGAAGAGATATTCAAATTCTTCCCTGCCGGAATCCCGTTTACAGACTACGATGAGTTCATAATTAATATAAGGGAGGATCAGGTTTTGGAAGGCATCCTTGATTAACTGCTCAGTAGGTAGACCGTTCTTTATGGGATATTGCTGTTGTAATCTCCTGATCTTAAATTTTTTGCAATACCCGGCAAGGTGCTCAGTTATGGAAGACCAAACCTCGCTGGGGATATCAACTTTACTGATTTGAATTTCGATGTCTTCTAATTGACCTTCGGAATTGAATTCAACGCTGTAGTGCAGTTTGTCCTTTTTAAATTTGGTTTCGAAAGTGATGGTGGCACTGTCAATTTCTTTGTAGTAGCGGATCTTTCGCGCATCCTCAATCTTATGGTTCACCAACTCTAAAGCCTTTTGGGGAAATTCAGATTTTTTAATTCGAAATTCCCTTTCGTATTTCGCCTGGGCATTGCCTGTAAGGCCCCAAAACAGAAGGGTGCTTAAAAAGAGTAGTTTATATTTCACCATAACGAAAACAAGAGGTTATATGATCATTTACCATCCCCGTAGCCTGCATATGAGCATAAATTACGGTACTTCCAACAAATTTAAAACCTCGCGATTTCAGGTCTTTGCTGATCTTGTCGGAAAGAGGAGTTTTACCGGGAATCTGCGCTTCATTTTCATAACTATTTTTTATGGGTGTATGATCGATAAATTTCCATATATACTCGCTAAAGGAGCCAAACTCCTTTTGCACTTGCATAAAGGCTGAGGCGTTGCTCACAGTAGCTTTGACTTTTAATTTATTTCTGATAATCCCGGCATCGAGGAGAAGACTATCTATTTTATCCTGATTGTATTCAGCGATCTTTCTGTAGTCAAAATTATCAAAAGCCTTTCGGAAATTTTCTCGCTTATTTAAAATCGTAATCCAGCTAAGTCCGGCCTGAAAAGTTTCCAGGATCAGGAATTCAAATAATTTGTCGTCGTCTATTACAGGCACACCCCACTCTTCATCATGGTAAGCGCGGTAACGTTCACTACCCAGGCACCATCCACACCTAGTTTTCTCCATACTAACAACACCTTTCTTTTATGATTAGGTGAAGTTATTAAATGTTTTGGATGATAAAAAGATAAACAGGCATTCCTATAGTGATATTAAAAGGGAAGGTTATAGCCAGTGCCATGGGAACGTAGAGGCTAGGATTAGCTTTCGGAGCAGCGAGTCTCATAGCTGCCGGCACGGCAATATAGGACGCGCTAGCCGCTAATATAGCAAAGAGGAACTGGTTGCCGATACTGTCGGTTACAAAGCCGCTCAGGTAGGCCACAGCACAGCCGTTCATCAGGGGGACAACGAGGGCAAAAATTAGGGCAGTCCAGCCGTTATCGAGAAAGGAAGAGAGTTTCCTCCCACTTGTTATCCCCATATCTAGAAGGAATACTGCTAAAAACCCTTTGAAAATGTCAGTAGTAAACGGGGTTATTCCCTCAGCCTGCTGATCGTTAGCTAAAAATCCTATCAGCAGACTACCCAGGATCAGGAGAACACTGCCATTGGTGAGGGAATGATGTAAAACACTTTTGAGACTGACGTCTTTATCCCGGCCATTTTTGCAAAGCGACATCAGCAAGACCCCCACAATAATTGAGGGGGCTTCCATCAGTGCCATTACTGCTACCATATGCCCTCCAAAAGGAATCTGTTCCATTTCCAGAAAGGATACCGCAGTAACGAAGGTGACTGCACTTACAGAACCATAAGCAGCAGCTATAGCGCCCGCATTCTCTATACCAAACTTTTTTCGCAGGAAAATGAAGGAATAGATCGGAACTACAATAGCTAGTAGAAAGCCGAAGAGCAGCGACCAGAGAATCTCCATGTCCAGGTCACTATGAGAGAGTTCCAAACCTCCTTTAAAGCCAATGGAGAACAAGAGATAAAGAGAAATAAACTTGGAAGAACTTGGTGGAATCTCCAGATCGCTTTTAAG
>JABDQM010000124.1 GCA_013042315.1 Flavobacteriaceae bacterium
TTAAATTGGTAAACTCAAACGTACCAGAGATCAGGTATAAACAGAATATAGTAGACACTACTGCTGTGATTTTTCTAAGTAAGGATAATTTTGTTCGCGGACCATCGTGAGGAAATCTTAAGAAACCGAATAAATACAAGCTGAGGAGCAGAAATATAAGTATCCAGATCCCCAGGAATATTTCTCGTTTAAATATTCCCCAGTTACCTACCAGGTCTGCATTGGATAAAAACTTAAAGGCCAGGGCCAGTTCGAGAAAACCAAGAACGACTTTTACCGTTGTCATCCAACCGCCAGATTTTGGTAAACTCTGCAACCAGGCAGGGAACATGGCAAAAAGGGCAAAAGGCAAAGCCAGCGCAACCCCAAACCCTAGCATACCCGCCGATAAATTTGTAGCAACATCTCCTTCAGCTAGAGCCGTACTCCCAAGGAGGCCACCCAAAATAGGCCCGGTACAGGAAAATGAAACAATAGCCAGGGTAACAGCCATAAAGAATATACCCAAACCTCCTCCTGCCCTATTAGAGGCGCTGTCCATTTTGTTGGCCCAGCTGCTGGGTAGCGTGAGTTCATAATATCCAAAAAAGGAAAAAGCAAAGAATACGAAAATGAGAAAAAAGAAAAGATTCAACCAAATGTTGGTAGCGATCGTATTCAATATCTGAGAATCAACAGAATCAAAGAGGTGAAAAGGCAAGCTTAATAGGAAATAGATTAATACGATAAAAAAGCCGTATAAGCCCGCATCGAAAATACCCTTAGACCGGGTTTGTGATTTTTTGGTAAAGAAAGAAACGGTAAGGGGTATCATCGGAAAAACGCAAGGCGTAAGCAATGCAATTAAGCCACCGAGGAAGCCCAGACCGAAAATAACCAGAAGTCCCGAGTCTTTGTCAGAGGCACTACCTCCGATTCCTTTTAATACCTCTTTATTCTTCAGGTCGAGTTTTAAGGCTTCTGCCTTGGCCATGCTGGCGGCATCCACATTCTCCTCAATAGGCCTTATTTCAGAGCCATCGAGGGAAAAATAAAAATCCTTGTCTTGAGGGATACATACTTCTTTACAGACTTGGTAGAAGAGTTCTACTTTAACCTGACTTAAATCCGGATTGAGTAGCCGGATCTTTTGTTTAAAAATGGCTTCTTTCTTAAAAAGGGTTTCTTCAACTTCAAAAATATCACTGTATACTTTTAAAGTCTTGCTTTCGGTAGTGCCGTCAATCAGGTCGTAATCGATACCTGAATCAAGATATGTAAATTCGCTGGGGAGCGAACCACCATCAGCGGTAAATTGAGAATACATATGCCAGCCATCGTCAATACTGGCTTTCATGACCAATTCGTACTGCGAATCTCCCAGAGACACCAGTTCCTGACTCCATTTCACAGGATCATCGCCTTCCTGTGCAGAAGATACCAGGACTATGAGAAACAGAATAATATTTGAGATCAGTCTTTTCATTCTTCTAGGGTAACCTTAAGGATGTGCTTTGTTTTTAATGTGATCTTAAACCGGTCGTCGGCCCTTCTGCCAATGATCCAGACAATGTCGTCTCCACAACACAGCAGCCACTGTTTTTCTTTGGCAACGGCATCCATTTTTTCGTCTTTGAAAAATTTGGACACTTTCTTTCTGCCATCCATCCCCAAGGGGAAGAAGTAGTCGCCTTTTTTCCATTTCCTGACAGTAAGTCTATGGTTTAACGTTTCTTTATCCAGGTATAGTATGGTATTGTTCTTTTCTTCTATCTCTTCTACTTCCTCGATCTTGATCTCAAGTGGAAGATCACCGGTAACTTCAGGGATTTCTTCTTCATCGCGAGCGGGCGATTCTTCAATCAATTCCTGCAAGATAATATGTTGCCTATCCTTGATCAGTCGGTGTGTTTTAGATCGTACTTCCTTTCCACTCATGGCCGTCAATAAACCCGAAATATCAACCCAGGAAGTAAATCCATAGGTTTTAAAAATTTCGTAAAGGTAGCTTTCTGTCGGCTCTAATTTATTCAGAGCCTCCAGTGGTATTTTATACCCTTGGTGATACGGAATGAAAATCTGCTCTTTTATACTGTTCACATGCGCAGATAGCATCACGGCGGATCCAGAAAGATACCGCAGGGTGTTGTCGAAATTATTCATAAAGGTTGGATGCAATTCTTTTAACGACGGCACCACTTCATGCCTCACCTTATTCCGTAAATATTTAGTGTCTTCATTCGTTTGATCTTCCCGCCAGGATATATCATTCTGCAAGGCGTACTCTTTGATTTGCTCACTCGTAAAGGGCAGTAAAGGCCTGGTTATCTTGTTGTTTTCCTCGGGAATACCGCACAAACCGTCTAAACCTGTGCCTCTGGACAGGTTGATTATAAAAGTTTCAAGGGCGTCATCCAGATGATGAGCGGTAAGTACCCAGGCGTAATTGTGTTCGTTTAACAGCTCATCAAACCACTGATATCTCAAATCGCGCGCAGCCATTTGTACTGATATCCCTTGCTTAGTAGCATAAGCTGCTGTATCAAATTGAGTGACATAGGAGCTTACCTCCATTTTCGTTGCTAGATTCTTGACGAACTGCTCATCTTCATTACTCTGTTGCCCTCTTAGTGAAAAATTACAATGGGCAAGTGCAAAATGAATCCCTGAGGCGGCACATAAATGTGTGAGTACAACACTATCAATACCGGCACTACACGCAATCAAACCGGGACGGTCTAACAGTTGGGGAAGGGATTTTGCAATATGATTTTTGAATGCCTCTAACACCCTGCAAAGGTATGAAAGAATGGTTTGGTTCTCTTTTTATCTGCTTTCAGAAATTTGTTCTGCGATTCAAAGTTTAAAGGTTGTTCAACCATGTATCGAGAGCTTCCTTGTGCTCCTTCTTCTTTTCGGGTTCAAAAATCCCTTTTTCTGAATTAAAAGTATGATTAAAGGAAGGAAGCGAAAAAGTGATTACAACTTCTCCTCCAAATCTCGGTAGCATATCTGCAGTCTTGGCCAGGGAACTACTTGCCCCTCCGCGACCGGGTGAAGTACTCATCAGAAAGATTTTGGTGTTTTCAAGAAAATTTCTCTCCAGTCTCGAAAGCCAATCGATCAGATTTTTGAAGTAAGCAGACGGATTGCCGTTATGTTCGTTTACAGAGAGCAGGAGTCCTTCGCATTGGTGGATATCATCCCTGAGTTCGGCCAGAGAATTGGTATATCCGTACTCTTTTTCATGGTCTATACTGAACATGGGCAGATCATATAATGCCATATTCATGGTTTGTATTTCATGGCCCTCAATAAGCGAAATAGTGTGTTTTACTAGTTGATAATTAATGGATGAAGAGGAATTACTCCCGGCAAAAGCCAATATTTTACTCATGGTATAAAGTTGAATGGAGTACGAAAATACCTGAAAATCGATTTAAAAGTGAAGTATTATATTAATTTTGCACTTTAAAACATCCAAACACCCTGTAAATTAAGTATATAGGTTGTTGTATAGTATGGAACAGAAGACGAACCGACTTTATTTTATAGATGCCATGAGGGCCTGGGCTATCCTGATGATGCTGCAAGGGCATTTTGTGGATGGATTGCTGGATCCCGTTTACAGGGATCCGGGAAATGGTTTTTATTCGTTATGGCTTTATTTCAGGGGAATTACCGCTCCTGTCTTCTTTACTGTTTCAGGATTTATCTTCACCTACTTGCTGATCAGAGTTCCACAAACCGGTCTCGATAATCCGAGGATCAAAAAAGGACTGAAGCGAGGATTACAACTTCTGCTCATTGGATATCTTCTGAGGTTAAATCTTTTTGGCCTGTTTGAGGGTAAACTTTACAGTGCCTTTTTCTTAGTAGATGTTCTCCATTGTATTGGGATATCCATTATGGTCATCATTGCAGTATATCTGCTCACCGCAGGACTTAAAAAATGGGTGTTACCCTTTTCTTTAGTGGGCCTTACGCTAGTACTTTTCCTTTTTGAGCCGCTGTATTCAACTTGGACCTTTACAGCCTGGCCTGAAGCAATTGCCAATTATTTTACAAGAAGTAACGGTTCAGTTTTCACTATAATTCCCTGGGTTGGCTACACAGCATTAGGAGGATTTTTAGCCGTACTATTTAAAAGGTACCTCCCAAATAAGAATTTGTATCCCAGCGCAATTTGGCTATCCCTTATTTTAGGGTTGAGCCTTGTGTACTTCTCCTCCCCTTTCTTTTATTCCTTGTACGAACTTAGCGGGATTGCTCTCTTCAAAGATATTGTTGCTAACAACTATCTCTTTATAAGATTGGGAGACGTTCTTATCGTTTTTGCAGTATTTATGCTGCTTCGGAAATTGATAATCAGGCCAACATTCCTCAGAATTGGACAGAACACACTTTCGATCTACGTAATTCACTTTGTGATCCTATATGGAAGTTTTACCGGCCTGGGCTTATACCGCTTTTTTGATCACAGCATAAGTCCGGTTATGGCAATTAGTGGGGCAATTGCATTTATGGCTGTTTGTTCCTACGCAGCACTTACTTACGACAAACACGAAGCCTTCATCAAAGGACAGATTCAATCCCTTCAAAAGAGCGGATTAGCCTTATTTATGCGTGCTTATTACGCAGTTTCTGAACTACTTATAATACTGCAAGACAGATTATTAAGGTTCTTCAATATAAGTAAAGGTTAATTTAAATAAGCCTGCTTTACACGTGTAGTGCCCTATCCGCTGTAGCTGCTAAAGCAGCCTCTTTTACTGCTTCTGCATAAGTGGGATGTGCATGACTCATTCTCGAAATATCTTCCGCTGAGGCTCTGAACTCCATAGCCGTTACAGCTTCGGTTATCAGGTCGGCACATCTGGCTCCAATCATATGAACACCCAAAACTTCATCAGTACTTTTATCTGCTAAAATTTTGACAAAACCGTCAATATCCGAACTTGCACGAGCCCTGCCTAAGGCACGCATTGGGAATTGCCCTGTTTTGTAGGCTACTCCCGCCTCTTTCAGTTGCTCCTCGGTCTTTCCTACTGAGGCCACTTCGGGCCAGGTATAGACGACATTAGGGATAAGATTGTAGTCTATGTGTGGCTTCTGCCCTGCGATAAGCTCAGCCACCATAGCGCCCTCTTCTTCTGCTTTATGAGCTAACATCGCTCCGCGAACCACATCGCCTATGGCGTAGATATTTGAAATGTTAGTTTGCAAGTGCTCATTCACTTCTATCCTGCCTTTGTCATCAACTTTTACTCCCGCAGCATCCGCATTCAATCCATCTGTAAAAGGCCTTCTTCCGACAGAAACAAGACAGTAGTCGCCCTCCAAAGTAAGTTCTCCCCCTTTGGGATCATCGGCAATAACCTTGATCTCTTTTCCTTTTCGCTCTACTGATTTTACTTTGTGTGAAAGGTGAAATTTGACCTTTTGTTTTTTCAATACTTTCATGAGTTCCTTGGAAAGTGCTCCGTCCATCCCGGGAATGATACGATCCATAAATTCTACAACGCTAACATCGGCACCGAGACGCTTGTATACCTGCCCTAGCTCCAGGCCTATTACTCCACCTCCAATGATGATCATATGCTTGGGAACCTCTTTCAATTCCAAGGCTTCCGTTGAGGTGATTATTCTATCTTTATCTAACTCAATAAATGGAAGTGAGGCCGGCTTAGAGCCCGTAGCAATGATGATGTTTTTTGCCTCGATGGTGGTTGATTTTCCTTTGGCTGGTTTGATGTCGATATGAGTGGCATCTTTAAAACTCCCAACCCCCTGAAAAACTTCGATCTTGTTTTTATCCATCAGGAATTGAATTCCCTTCGTCGTTTGATCAACAACGGACTGTTTTCTGCCGATCATTTTTTCAAGGTTTAATTTGATCTCCCCGGGGATCTCAATTCCGTGGTCTTCAAAATGCTTAATGGCATCTTCGTAATGGTGACTCGAATCTAACATTGCTTTTGACGGGATACAACCTACATTGAGACAAGTGCCGCCAAGGGTTGAATATTTTTCTATGATAGCAGTTTTCATTCCAAGCTGTGCACACCGAATAGCCGCCACATATCCACCGGGTCCGGAACCAATAATAGCTACATCAAATTGAGTCATACAGTAATTTTAGATTATAGAAGTTTTAAAAGGGAGTACGCCGCCTCCCGGCTAACAAAAATACGAATGTTTTTAATTTTAGAAGTAAGAAGAAGTGGAGAACCTACCTGATGATTATTGTATTAATACAAGGCTATTTTCTTATCCACTGCCCCTAGTGAGACCAGGTATTCCTTAACTTCCAGTGCATCCTCCCCACCCTTTTCAGCGTGATGAAGTAATGTGAATCCGTGTGGACCTTTGGCGTGCAAAGCCTGTGGAAATGCACCTAGCATGGATTTAACCAGGGTGAGCTCCCCAAACAAGCAGGCCGTGAAGATGTTGGCCTGAGCCCCTTTTTCCAGGAAGTACTTTGCCAGATCCTTGTAACCGACATGGCTAGCCGCCCCCAAACCCGTTTCAAAATCTCCGTATTTCCAATCATGAGCAGCGTTTAGAAGGGTTGGATAGGCCTCGAGCATCTCTTTCACCTTGTCCATATCCCGGTGCGAAGCTCCGACAAATTCCTGCACCATTTTCTTATCGAGCTGCTCATCCTCCTGCGGTTTAAAACTCAATCCTGCTCCTGTAGATAAAATGAGTCCCATTGCCCCGGCATTCCTGATAAAATCTTTGCGTTCCATTACCCCTGTTTTTGATTAAGATACGGATAAGCTACTATACCCAGACCCTATTTAACATCCTTTTACCAGCCATCAGCCCAGGGAGATTGCGGTAGAAGCTTTTACCTCACTGATCAGAAATGAACTTTGAGTACTGCCAATATTATTAAGGGCCGTGAGTTTAGTTACCATGAATTCGCGATAGGCTGCCATATTGGTGACGTGAATCTTTAAGATGTAATCATAGTCGCCACTTACGTGATGGCATTCAGAGACCTCTTCTAATTGTAGTACTTCCCGCTCAAACTGCAGGACGTAGTCTTTGATATGCCGACTTAATTTTACATGACATAGGACGGTGAAGTCCATTTCTACTCGCTGCTTGTCGATAAGCGCGACATACTTTTTAATCACCCCCTCCCGCTCTAGTTTCTTGATTCTTTCATATACGGCGGTAGTGGATAGTCCTAACTGATTGGCGTAGGCTTTTGTGGTTCTTTTGCAATCGTCCTGTAATAACCCCAGCAATTGCTTATCTAACTGATCTAATTTCATGTGATTTTAATTCAGAATATCACCCGTCTAAAAGTAATATTTAGTTTTATATTCTAATATAGTCAATATTATTAAACATATTATCTATAATTAATAATATATATTGTATTTAATTCCTATTATAATTAGTTTTAAAGATTCTAAAGATCTTTATTATGGCTTACGATGCATCAGATAAAATTCAGGAACTGCACAATTTTGGAGAATTCGGGGGAGTAAATCCTTCGATCTCTGATTCTTCCACTTATACTTTCCTCTCTGCGAAGACTATGTTCGATACCTTTGAAGGAAATACCGAAGGCTGCTATTTGTACAGCAGGCACTCCTCCCCGTCTAACCTCTATTTAGGCGAGGCTCTAGCGGCTTTAGAAGGGACTGAAACAGCAAATGTGACCGCAAGCGGCATGGGGGCCATCACTGCCGTCATCCTGCAACTTTGCGATGCAGACGATCATGTGGTAAGCAGCAGAACTATATACGGAGGCACCTATGCCTTTATGAAAAACTTCCTCAAGAAATTCAGAATCAACACTTCTTTTGTGGATATTACCTCCCTCAAAGCTGTGGAAGCTGCCATTACACCGAAAACCAAAATGATCTATTGCGAATCCGTCAGTAATCCGCTACTTGAAATAGCTGATATCAAGGCATTGGCAGCCCTTGCCAAAAAGAATAACATTCCTTTGGTGGTCGACAACACCTTTTCACCTTTATCTATTGCGCCGGGTAAATTGGGGGCCGATGTGATCATACACAGCCTGACGAAGTTTATCAATGGAACTAGTGATTGTGTCGCCGGGGTAGTCTGCGGGACGAAAGATTTTTGCCTTGAGCTGAAAGATGTGAATAACGGGGCAGGAATGCTGCTAGGAAGTACCTTAGACAGCCTAAGGGCATCCTCCATACTGAAAAATATGAGGACGCTGCATATCCGAATGAAAAAACACAGTGAAAATGCCCTCTATCTCGCACAACACTTTGAAAAGGACGGTTTGCGGGTAGTTTATCCCGGATTAGCTTCGCATTCAGGTCATAGTCTGATGAAGAAACAAATGACCAAGGAATTCGGTTTTGGAGGAATTCTCACTATTGATGTCGGGAATCTTGAAAAAGCAAATCAGCTCATGGAACTCATGCAAGAGAAAAATCTCGGATATCTGGCCGTTAGCCTTGGTTTCTACAAGACACTTTTTAGTGCCCCCGGTACTTCTACCTCCTCTGAAATTCCAGAAGAAGAACAGGAGTCGATGGGCCTTTCTGATGGTTTGATCCGGTTTTCAATCGGACTGGACAATGATATCCACCGCACTTACACCTTAATGAAATCCTGCATGGTTCAATTGGGCATACTCGAAGCAGATACCGTTTCTGTCTGAGACCGCCTCTCCCCTGCTTGTTTGCACAACCGTAGCTAAAATTGTAATATTACTGCTCAACTAAACTACGGTAGATGACGGCCAAAAAATCTAATGCGCACAGGGAGAACGAACATATTGTCGATAACAAAGAGTTAAACATCTGGGAAGCACTGATTCCTGTTTTCGCCCTAGTAGGTATGTTGGCCTACAATGTCTACGTATTTGGGGATAATGCCATAAGTGGTTCCAACCAGTTTATCTTATTGATGGGTGGGGCAGTTGCTGCGATTGTAGGATTTTTTAATAAGGTTTCCTATAAACAAATGCTGGCCGAGGTAGCCGAAAATGTAAAGTCGACCACAGGCGCCCTTCTGATCCTTCTTATGGTTGGTGCCCTGGCAGGTACCTGGTTGGTCAGTGGTATTATTCCGGCAATGATCTACTACGGCTTACAAATTCTAAATCCGACTATTTTTCTGGCAGCCTGTATTATTATATGTGCGATCATATCTATAGCTACAGGTAGCAGCTGGACAACGGCAGCCACCGTGGGCATTGCCCTGATCGGAATTGGTGACGCTTTGGGAATTTCTCCTGGTATGACGGCTGGTGCCGTGCTTTCCGGAGCCTATTTCGGAGACAAAATGTCCCCGCTTTCCGATACTACAAACCTGGCACCGGCGATGGCCGGGGGTGACTTGTTTGGCCATATTCGATATATGACTTTTACTACTGTCCCAACTATAACGGTCACTTTAATTGTCTTTATTATCATCGGACTCAATCTTGAGACCTCTGGGGTGGCCGATACGGAGAGCATTCTTTCATCAATAGAAGCTACTTTTAATATCAATGGTTGGTTGTTTCTTGTTCCTTTAGTGGTTATTCTGCTAATTGTTAAGAAAGCTCCGCCACTTATGGCCCTCTTGATTGGAACACTTTTAGGTGGCGCCTTCGCCCTCTTTTTTCAGCCAGACATCGTTGCCAGCTTAACCGGATCAAAGGAGCTCACCTTTGAAAATGGATACAAAGGGATTCTCAACGCAATCACGATCAATACAACCATAGCTACGGATAATCCCGCCTTAAACGACCTGTTTTCTGCTAAAGGTATGGCGGGAATGTTAGGTACGATCTGGCTGATCGTCTGTGCCATGGTATTCGGAGGAATCATGGATGGAATAGGTGCATTATCCAGGATCACCACGGCACTGCTTGGCTTGGCGAAAACTACATTTGGGCTGTTCGCCAGTACCGTTGGGAGCTGTATTGCATTAAATATAACCGCTTCAGATCAGTACCTGGCGATTGTGGTTCCGGGGAAAATGTTTGCCAAGGCCTATAAAGACCGGGGCCTTGCACCAGAAAATCTTAGTCGGACTCTCGAAGATTCCGGTACTGTAACTTCTGTTCTTATTCCATGGAATACCTGTGGGGCATACCACAGTGGTGTATTGGGGGTTAGCGTGGCAGATTATTTTGTATACGCCATCTTCAACTGGTTGAGTCCTATGGTGACCCTCACTTTTGCTGCCTTAAAGATCAAGATCAAACAACTTTCAGAGAGTGCCGCTAGTTCAAACGCATAAATTGCTTTACACCCATTTGTATTTTAAGGTATCACACCTTGCACATAATCTCTTTTATTTCCTACTTTCGAGCTGAAAAATGAAATAAATAAATGGCTACAGTACTTTTTAAAGGAACATCTGCAAACACCTCCGGTGAATTGCCCAACCTAGGATCAAAAGCTCCATCTTTTAAT
>JABDQM010000127.1 GCA_013042315.1 Flavobacteriaceae bacterium
TTATCAGAAAAATAATCAGTACGCACTAAAACAAGCATAATTTTAAAATTTTATTAAACGATAGAAAAATGGCAGATTTAAAAGATTTCGCAGAACAATTGGTTAATCTCACTGTAAAAGAAGTGAATGAATTAGCTGATATATTAAAAGAAGAGTATGGCATTGAGCCCGCTGCTGCAGCTGTTGCTGTTGCTGGTGGTGCTGCCGGAGGTGGAGAAGCCGAAGCCGCTGAAGAGAAAACAGAATTTGATGTTGTTCTTACAGCTGCAGGTGGATCTAAACTCGCCGTAGTTAAATTGGTGAAAGAATTGACAGGACTTGGGTTGAAAGACGCTAAGGATATTGTTGACAGTGCACCAAAAGCCGTTAAAGAAGGCGTGTCTAAGGACGAAGCTGAAGGCATCAAAAAATCTTTGGAAGAAGCTGGAGCAGAAGTTGAGCTTAAATAATTGCGACGACCATATGGTTTTGGTTTAGGTCTTTCCGCCTCTCAGGTGGCTAGACCTAAACCCTTTTATAGATAGTATATAAAGTCATATACAACCCATTATAGTATTCACGATCAAAATTTTGTCCATAGATGTTCACAAAACAAACTGAAAGAATAAGTTTCGCATCCGCTAAGAACATACCGGACTACCCGGATTTCTTGGACATTCAGATTAAGTCATTTCAAGATTTTTTTCAGCTTGAAACAAAATCTGACGAAAGGGGCAATGAAGGCTTGTACAACACCTTCATGGAAAACTTTCCCATTACAGATACGAGGAACCAATTTGTCTTGGAATTCCTAGATTATTTTATAGATCCGCCGAGGTATTCCATTCAGGAGTGTATCGAGCGCGGACTTACCTATAGCGTGCCCTTAAAGGCTAGGCTAAAACTCTACTGTACAGATCCGGAACACGAGGATTTTGAAACCATCGTTCAGGATGTATACCTGGGGACTATTCCTTACATGACCCCTAGTGGAACCTTTGTTATCAATGGTGCCGAGCGTGTTGTAGTTTCTCAGCTACACCGTTCACCAGGTGTCTTCTTCGGGCAGTCATTCCACGCTAACGGAACCAAATTATACTCGGCCAGGGTAATCCCATTCAAAGGATCCTGGATCGAATTCGCGACAGATATCAACAGCGTTATGTACGCTTATATCGACCGTAAGAAAAAGTTACCCGTAACCACATTATTCCGGGCAATAGGCTTCGAAAGAGATAAGGACATCCTTGAGATCTTCGACCTTTCAGAGGAAATAAAAGTCTCTAAGACCGGACTAACCAAAGTCTTGGGAAGAAAACTGGCTGCCAGGGTACTCAATACCTGGCACGAGGATTTTGTGGATGAAGATACAGGGGAGGTTGTTTCTATTGAAAGAAACGAGATTATCCTCGATCGTGATACCATATTAGAAAAAGATCACATTCAGCAGATCATGGACGCTGATGTGAAAACCATTCTTTTACACAAGGAGAATAATGCGCAAAGCGATTATGCCATTATCCACAACACCTTGCAAAAAGATCCTACGAACTCCGAAAAGGAAGCTGTTGAGCACATCTATCGTCAGCTGAGAAATGCCGAACCGCCGGATGAAGAAACGGCCAGAGGTATTATCGACAAGTTGTTCTTCTCAGACCAGAGATACAACCTGGGAGAGGTAGGACGTTACAGAATGAACAAAAAACTCGGTCTTGATATCGGGATGGACAAACAGGTCCTTACCAAAGAGGATATCATTACCATCATCAAGTACCTTATAGAATTAATCAATTCCAAGGCGGAGATCGATGATATCGACCACCTTTCCAACAGAAGGGTAAGAACAGTTGGAGAACAGCTATCTTCTCAGTTTGGTGTTGGACTGGCCCGTATGGCCAGAACCATCAGGGAAAGGATGAACGTAAGGGACAACGAGGTATTTACCCCTATAGATCTGATCAACGCGAAGACACTCTCTTCCGTAATCAACTCGTTCTTTGGGACCAACCAGCTGTCTCAGTTTATGGATCAAACCAACCCGCTGGCAGAGATCACTCACAAGAGGAGGTTATCTGCACTAGGGCCAGGTGGATTATCAAGGGAAAGAGCCGGATTTGAAGTAAGGGACGTACACTATACGCATTACGGTAGATTATGTCCTATTGAAACACCTGAAGGACCGAATATCGGGCTTATTTCTTCTTTATCTGTTTTCGCCAAAGTAAATTCAATGGGCTTCCTGGAAACTCCTTACCGCAAAGTTGGCAAAGGAAAAGTGGATACCAAGGAATTTATTTATCTCAGTGCGGAAGAAGAAGAAGGAATGAAAATCGCTCAGGCGAACATCCCTCTTAAGAAAGACGGAACTATCGACCGTGAAAAGGTCATTGCCCGTGAAGAAGGAGATTTTCCTGTAGTTGATCCGTCAGAAGTAAATTACACAGACGTTGCACCCAACCAGATCGCCTCTATTTCGGCATCGCTTATTCCTTTCCTGGAACACGATGATGCGAACAGGGCTTTGATGGGATCAAACATGATGCGTCAGGCTGTACCGCTTTTAAAGCCGCAATCACCTATTGTAGGTACCGGACTTGAAAGGCAGGTAGCGTCAGACTCCAGAGTTTTGATCAATGCAGAAGGAGACGGGGTAATTGAATATGTAGATTCTAAAAAGATCACCATCAAATACAACCGCTCTGAAGAGGAGCGCATGGTGAGTTTTGAAGAAGATTCCAAGACTTACGAGTTGGTTAAATTTAGAAAAACCAACCAAGGAACCAGTATTAACCTCAAGCCTATCGTCAAGAAGGGTGACAAGGTTAAAAAGGGTCAGGTCCTCTGCGAAGGATACGCAACTGAAAGTGGTGAATTGGCGCTTGGAAGAAACCTGAAAGTGGCTTTTATGCCCTGGAAAGGATACAATTTTGAGGATGCGATCGTAATTTCTGAAAAAGTGGTTCGTGAAGATATCTTCACTTCCATCCATATAGATGAATATTCACTGGAAGTAAGGGATACCAAACTGGGAGCTGAAGAGTTGACCAATGATATTCCCAATGTTTCGGAAGAAGCCACCAAGGACCTCGATGAATACGGAATGATCCGTATTGGTGCAGAGGTAAAACCTGGAGATATTCTAATCGGGAAGATCACTCCAAAAGGAGAATCAGATCCTACTCCTGAAGAAAAACTGCTTCGGGCGATCTTTGGTGACAAGGCAGGCGACGTAAAAGATGCTTCCTTAAAAGCTTCACCATCGCTTAGGGGAGTTGTGATCGACAAGAAATTGTTCTCCAGATCAATTAAGGATAAACGCAAGCGTTCTGAAGACAAGGAAGCGATCAACGCCCTTGAACTCGAATACGAAGTAAAATTCCAGGAGCTGAAAGATGTACTGGTTGAAAAACTTTTCAAGATGATCAACGGAAAAACCTCTCAGGGGGTTGCCAATGATCTGGGTGAAGAAGTATTGCCTAAGGGTAAGAAATACACCATGAAAATGTTGAACGCAGTAGACGACTTTGCTCACCTTGTAAGTGGAAGCTGGACAACAGACAAAGCCACCAATGCCATGGTAGCAGACCTGTTGCACAATTATAAGATCAAGTTGAACGACCTTCAGGGGAACCTCAGAAGAGATAAGTTTACCATTTCTGTAGGGGATGAACTTCCTGCCGGAATTATGAAACTGGCTAAGGTGTACATCGCCAAGAAGAGGAAACTGAAAGTTGGAGATAAAATGGCAGGACGTCACGGGAACAAGGGTATTGTTGCGCGAATTGTGCGACAGGAAGATATGCCTTTCCTCGAAGACGGGACACCGGTAGACATCGTACTGAACCCACTTGGGGTACCTTCACGGATGAACATCGGGCAGATCTATGAAACCGTTCTCGGTTGGGCAGGTCAGAAATTGGATAAGAAATTTGCTACTCCAATTTTCGACGGGGCTACCATTGAACAGATCGATAATTTGACTGACGAAGCAGGTGTGCCACAATTTGGACATACCTATCTCTACGATGGAGGTACAGGCGAAAGATTCGATCAGGCGGCCACTGTGGGTGTGATCTACATGTTGAAATTAGGCCATATGGTTGATGACAAGATGCATGCCCGTTCTATAGGACCTTATTCTTTGATTACGCAGCAACCTCTGGGAGGAAAAGCCCAGTTCGGGGGACAGCGTTTTGGAGAGATGGAAGTATGGGCCTTGCAGGCATACGGTGCATCGGCAACCTTACGAGAAATCCTTACAGTGAAGTCGGATGACGTCATCGGAAGGGCTAAGACTTACGAGTCGATCGTTAAAGGCGAGACCATGCCAGAACCTGGATTACCAGAATCTTTCAACGTATTGATGCACGAACTTAAAGGTTTGGGCCTCGATATCAGATTGGAAGAATAATTAGAGTACCTGTTACACATTAATATAGTATCACCAATAGCATTATGGCTAGACATCACGATAACACAGCAGTAAAGAGGTTTAACAAGATTTCCATAGGCTTGGCATCTCCGGAATCCATTCTGGCAGAGTCGAGAGGGGAAGTCCTCAAACCCGAAACCATTAACTACAGAACGCACAAGCCTGAAAGGGACGGATTGTTCTGTGAGCGAATTTTTGGGCCGGTAAAAGATTACGAATGTGCTTGTGGAAAGTATAAAAGAATCCGATACCGCGGCATTGTTTGCGATCGTTGCGGGGTTGAGGTTACCGAGAAAAAAGTACGTAGAGACCGCGTAGGACACATCAACCTGGTGGTTCCTGTAGCTCATATCTGGTACTTCCGTTCCCTACCTAACAAAATAGGCTACTTGCTGGGCTTGCCCTCCAAGAAGCTCGATATGATCATATACTACGAGCGCTATGTAGTTATACAAGCGGGAGTTGCAAAAGGACCGGAAGGCGAAGAATTACAGATGCTCGATTTCCTCACGGAAGAGGAGTACCTGAACATTATGGAGTCAATTCCACCGGAAAATCAATATCTGGAGGATTCAGATCCCAATAAATTCATCGCTAAGATGGGTGCGGAATGTCTGATCGATCTTCTATCCAGGATCGACCTTAGGGAACTTTCCTTTAACCTGCGTCACAAAGCCAACACGGAAACGTCTAAGCAGCGTAAGACAGAAGCCCTGAAAAGACTTCAGGTAGTGGAAGCATTGCGTGAATCACAGGATAACCGTGAGAACAGGCCAGAGTGGATGATCATGAAAGTTGTTCCTGTGATCCCACCGGAACTAAGACCGTTGGTTCCCCTTGATGGAGGTAGATTTGCTACCTCGGATCTCAACGATCTTTACAGAAGGGTGATCATCAGAAATAACCGATTAAAGCGATTGATGGAGATCAAAGCACCTGAAGTAATCCTCAGGAATGAGAAGAGGATGCTACAGGAAGCAGTTGATTCCCTATTTGATAATACAAGAAAGGCATCTGCCGTTAAAACGGAATCGAACAGACCACTGAAATCTCTTTCTGATTCCCTCAAAGGGAAACAAGGTAGATTTCGTCAGAACTTACTCGGTAAACGTGTCGACTATTCAGCGCGTTCAGTTATTGTTGTAGGTCCTGAAATGAGTTTGTACGAGTGCGGACTGCCAAAAGATATGGCTGCAGAACTTTACAAGCCCTTTGTGATTCGTAAACTGAT
>JABDQM010000128.1 GCA_013042315.1 Flavobacteriaceae bacterium
CAGATATTGAAATGTGCCGTTCCCGAAGCTGAGCTCTATCGGTATTCCACAGATCTTAGGTCTCTAACCCAGGGGAAAGCCACTTTTAGTACTGTTTTCTCGTCCTTTAAAGCAGTTCCCAAGCATATTCAGCAAGATCTGGTAGGTTCACATGATAAATAAAGTGGAAAAAGATGGCTTTATCAAGACCACATTTAAACTGAGGTTGAATACTAATTCTCAGTAAGTGATATTGTGGAAAACGGAAACGACTACATTGATTTTCATTGTCATCCTTCCTTGAAGCCTTTTGGTAAGAGTTTCAGGGATGCGCCTGTGGGACTCAATACAACAGACAGGAGGCGTAAAAAGAGTATCTGGCATTACGATCCTCCGTCTGTCTTTGACAAGCTCCTGAATTACGTTAGCGGTCTTACGAAATTTTCTCAGTCGAATTTCACAGCTCTTACACTCGGAGGAGTCCAAACAGTCTGCGTTTCGCTTTATCCGCTGGAGAAATGGTTCATCCGAAATAAGATAAAAAATGAATTGATCCTTGACCTCGCCTCTAATTTTGCATTGGGTATTGGGGCTAAAAGGGTAGATCATATTCAGGGTTTTAAAGACTATTTTCAGGACCTTATTTTGCAATACGAGTATTACCGGCAATTAGACGGAAAAGAATTCAGGATAGCAGGTAACAGAGTTCGATATAAGCTGGTGAGTGAGTATGAGGATATCCTCAAGATCCGCAAGGAAGATCCTGAATCTAAAACTAAGACAATTGCAGTCATCATAAGCATTGAGGGGTTACATGTACTGAATACCGGATTGAAGGTAAAACCTGTCGAATCAGAAGTCCTGCAAAATCTTGAAATCATTAAGAATTGGGAATTCAAACCGTTCTTTATCACTGTGGCACATCATTTCTGGAATCATATCTGTGGGCACGCACCAAGCCTTTCGGGAATTATCTTGAATTATACAGATCAGGATGAAGGCCTCGACAAGGGATTTACTCCCATGGGGAAAAAGGTCTTAGCACGAATGCTTGACAATACTGATGGCCGAAGAATTCTTCCGGATATCAAACACATGAGCATCACAGCCCGGAAAGAATATTATGAGATGCTCGATAGTGGGGGAGAGGCATTGAAAGATATCCCGGTAATCGTAAGTCACGGGGCGTGCAATGGGCTCAGTTCTTTTGAAGATCCGACCCCAAGACATTTTGAAAGTGCATCTGTACTCAACCCGGCCTCAATCAACTTTTTTGATGAGGAAATTATTCGGATAGCGAAGTCGGGAGGGATCATTGGTTTGCAGCTCGATGAGAGGAGGATTGCAAATAAACAAACGCTTAAGGACACAAAGAAGTCTGTAAGACGTCACAAAATCATGCATTACAGATCTGAATTGCTCTGGAATCAAATCAGGCATATCCTGATCGTTTTGGATTCGAGGGAGATTTTTGCTTGGGATTGTATGGCCATAGGTTCTGATTTTGATGGCATTATCGATTCCCTGAATGGCTTCTGGACCGCCGAAGAATTGCCTTTTCTGGCCGATTTCCTGGAAAGGCATGCCTATAATTACATGGAGAAAACTCAGTTGCGAGTTCCTGAGAACCACATTGAGGCCGATGAAATTGTGTATAGAATCTTTTCAGGGAACGGCAATCGCTTTTTGAGTCGCTTCTTCCATAAGTCCCCTGGGCAAAACTAAAGACAAATTGATAGGATCGAATCTGGTTTAATTCATGTTTTTTTTTAACTTACTACCAAATCAATGAGGCTATGGAAATTATTATTAAAGTACTGCAGGCAATTGTAGGTTTGAGTATTCTTAACGTATGGTTAGTACAGTACAACAAACCAACACGCTGGCGAGGTGGCGATGCAAAGACCATCGTTGAGGAATTTAAGGTCTACGGACTTCCCGCATGGTTCTGTTACGTAGTGGGAACGCTTAAAGTTATTCTTGCACTCCTACTGCTGGCTGCAATTTGGTATCCCGAACTGAAACTTGCCGCTGCATCCGGACTTGCTCTTCTTCTTGCCGGATCAATATCTATGCATTTCAGAATCAATGACCCCATCATCAAGTCGTTTCCTGCCTCCTTATTTCTGGCGATGTGCCTAATTATCATTTTTTACGGTTGAGACTCGCTTTGCAGATCACAGAAGTATGGCTATATCGTAAAATAAAAAGCCGCACAAAAGCGCGTAGATAAACGCCGGAAGGATCGCGGGCCAGGGATCTTTTATTTTAATACGCACAAGCACTCCCATTGACATTAGTACAGTCAGGCCGGCTAAAGCTACTAAACTCAGCACGGGACCCGTAAACATTCCAATAAATAGTCCTGCACTACCAACTATTTGTAATATCCCGATGAGTTTTCTTTGATGTGGCAAACCATAGCGTGAAAATTCCTGTTTCATACGTGGCGCTAGAAAGCAGCTGAAACCAAAAAATAAAAAAGAGAAAGCCAGAAATAAACTCAGGAATTCAGCAATTTTCATGGGGTAGTATATCTTACCGGGAGTTACTAGGGCAAAGGTACCCAATTATGATGAATACAAATTGCCGGACTTCAAATCCTTGAAGTGCAGATACAACAAAAGCGTAAATTTGTAATTTTATCGATTCGAAAGGATGAAAGAGAAAATATACATCGTAGGAGCCGGAATAAGTGGCCTTATTGCAGCAATAAATCTGGAAAAGGCAGGATATAGCCCCGTTATATACGAGGCAACTGCGACTGCAGGAGGCAGAATAAAAACAGATGTAGTAGAAGGCTATCAGCTCGATCACGGCTTTCAGGTGCTTCTGGATGCTTATCCCAAGGCCAGGGAATATTTCGATTACGACGCCTTGAATTTACAGCGAATTTTACCGGGGACAACTCTTTTTGAACCTGGAAATGAAATAACGCTGGGGGATCCCAGCAGGCATTTGCCCTTTTTATGGCCAACACTGATTTCGGGAGTTGCGACGTTCCGTGATGTGTATTTATTGTGGTTGATGCACAGGCGATTGCAAAAGCTGTCGGATGAAGATATCTTTCAAATGGAAGAGATGTCGACGTTGGAATATCTGAGGAAGCAGGGCTTTTCAGAACGACTTATCAATACCTTTTTTAAGCCCTTTTTCACCGGAATATTTTTGGAAACCGATTTGCAGACCAGTTGCCGGATGTTTCAATTCGTATTTAAGATGTTTGGTAAGGGATATGCCACCCTTCCTGAGAGTGGGATGGGAGCTCTTGCAGATCACTTGACAAAACGACTTCAGCGAACCAAAATTCATTATAATTCCCCGGTGGCAGGAGTTGAGGAGGGAAAGCTTGTCTTAAAGGATGGCCAAGAACTACAAGCCGATTGTATTTTGGTCGCAACAGCTGCTACTGATCTATTGCCGAAAAAAAAGGAAGTCGTTACATGGAAAAGTTGTGACACCTTGTACTTTTTGACCAGGGTAAGATCGATCAGGAAGCCAATGATTGGTTTGATTACCCAATCTGATTCTTTGATCAATAATATTTTTTATCCCACCAGTATATCTTGCGAAAACAGAGGGCCTGAGGAATTGCTCTCGGTCACCGTAGTAAAAGAACACCATCTTAACGAAAAGGAACTTGTTAGGCAGGTTAGTAAAGAATTACATGCGCTATGCGGGATAGAGGATGTTAGTTTCTTAAGGCGTTATCAGATCTCAAAAGCCTTGCCCAAATTGCCTTCCCTTACTGCACAATGGACAGAGGAAAATGGAAAGCTCGGAAAATCAATTTTTATCGCCGGAGATCATTTGCTTTACGGTTCAACCAATGCCGCTATACTAAGCGGTGAGATGTCTGCCCAAGCGATAATCAGTTATGTGAGTACTGAGCAATAAAAAACCGCCCGAAGGCGGCTTGATTTTATAAATGTAATTATCAATATTACTCTGCTGGCATAACCACTGCGTCAATTGCGTGAATTACTCCATTAGAAGCAGGTACATCAGCCATTACAACTGTACTTGCATTACCTTGCGCATCGGTCAGTCTTACATTTTCTCCATCGAGAGATAAAGTAATCTTATCACCTTGCACGGTTTCAACTACAAAAGAACCATTATTGCTGTTTATTGCTTCAACTACAGCTGAGGCAGCGAATTCTCCTGAAACTACATGATAGGTAAGAATGTTAGTTAAAGAAGCCTTGTTTTCTGGCTGTAAAAGACTTTCTACAGTCCCTTCAGGCAATTTTGCAAAAGCGTCGTTAGTTGGGGCAAAAACTGTAAATGGGCCATCACTACTTAATGTACCAACCAAGTCAGCAGCCTGAACAGCAGCTACCAGGGTACTAAAGTTTTCATTTCCACTCGCCACTCCTACAATTGTCTCAGGCATTGTAGATTCTTCAGCTGGAGCTTCCATTTCTGATGTTTCCATCTCCATGGTATCTTCAGCTTTATCTTTTTTTGTTTCGCCACAGGAAATGAACATCAGTCCTATTAGCATTAATGTACTCAGTACTCTCATAATTTATGTTTTTAGTTATGTCTGCAAAGTAAACAGAAGATGGAAGCAATAGTATTAAATATTGTTTAAATTATTTGATAAAACGTTAAACATAGTATAAAGTGTGCCTTATATGGCCGATATGAGATATTTTTTGGTTACTTACTAAGAGTCGAATAATAATTTAAAAACATAGAATAACATATGAATATGGATCAAGAACTACTGAAACCGATAACTCTTGGAGCTATCCCCCTTCCTAACAGAGTCGTAATGGCCCCTATGACACGAAGCAGGGCAGACAATGATAAGAACAAACCAACCTCAGCGTTGCATGGTGAATACTATGCTCAAAGGGCTTCGGCTGGTCTTATTATTACAGAAGGGTCACAGGTTTCAGAGCGGGCTGTAGGATATGTCAATACTGCTGGAATACATAACAATGAACAAGTCCAAGGGTGGAAGAAAGTTACAGAAAAGGTTCACAATAAAGGGGGAAGAATTTTTATTCAGTTATGGCACGTAGGTAGAATGTCACATCCTGATTTTCACAATGGAGAACTTCCACTTGCGCCATCCGCCGTAAACCCGGAAGCGAAATCGTACACTTATGACGGTTTTAAAGAAACAGTAGAACCAAAAGCTATGTCGATTGCTGAAATTCAGCAAACCATATCCGACTTTGCCCGTGCTGCTGAAAATGCTGTGGAAGCCGGTTTTGATGGGGTAGAAATACATGCGTCTAACGGATACCTTTTCCATCAATTTTTTAATAGATCGAGTAATAAGCGCACAGATAACTACGGAGGCAGTATTGAAAACAGGGCGCGATTTCTCTTCGAAGTCTTAGATGCCGTAAAAGAAAAACTACCCGAAAACCGAATAGGAGTTCGTTTAAACCCCTCCTTACACGGCTCTTTTGGGATGACCATGGATGAAGAAACTATTCCGACCTTTGATTATATCGTAGAAAAGCTCAATGATTACGATCTGGCATACTTACATTTATCAGAACCGTTTACAGATGTTTCCGATCTCCCTTTTGCCGTAGAGGAAATTGCCAAACATTACAGACCTATTTACAAAGGGAAACTAATGATCAATAATGGGTTCGATCAGAAATCGGGCAACAAAATCCTGAAAGAAGGGTATGCCGACCTCGTTGCTTTTGGCAAGCCTTTTATTTCCAATCCTGATCTCGTGGAACGATTTGAACAAGATGTTTCGTTAACCGACTGGGATGAAAGTACATTTTATACTACAGGGAAGAAGGGGTATCTCGACTATGAGAAAAAAACCCAAAAATTACAGGAGACAGAATAGTTGACTTATTTGTAAATTAGTAAGAATCAAAAAATTAAACTATATGCGCAGATCAACTTTATTAATGATATCGATCCTTTCGGTATTAATTTTTTCTTGTAAAACTGATAAAAAGCAGGAACAGAACTCAGTCCTTGAAGTAGAGGCATCCACCTTGGTAGGGGAAGAGATAAGCTATGCCACGGATTCTACGACGATGAAGGGCTACCTCGCTTATGACAAAGCGAATTCGGCCAAACGTCCCGGAATCCTGGTAGTACATGAATGGTGGGGACATAATGACTATACCCGGGAAAGAGCACGAATGCTGGCCGAATTGGGTTATACTGCTCTGGCCGTAGATATGTACGGAGACGGAAAACAGGCTGCACATCCCGATGATGCCGGTAAGTTTTCCGGTATGGTCATGAGCAATATAGATGAGGCCAAAGCCCGTTTTAATGCTGCCCTGACGCTACTTAAGAATCAAAGTTCGGTAGATTCAACCCAAATAGCCGCTATAGGTTATTGCTTTGGGGGAAGTGTAGTGCTCACCATGGCAAATGCCGGTGAAGACCTCGATGCAGTTGCAGCATTTCACAGCGGAGTTCAGTTACCAATTATGCCCAATGATAATATCAAGGCAAAAGTATTAGTTTGCAACGGGGCTGCAGATCCATTTGTGTCAGAGGAATCTGTAGAAGCCTTTAAGAAGGCCATGGACAAAGCAGGTGCAGACTACTCTTATATTGCTTATGAGGACGCACAGCATGCTTTTACCAGCAAGGACGCCGATTCTCTGGGGCAGAAATTTAACCTTCCTTTGGCCTATCAGGAAAAAGCTGACAAAGCCTCCTGGCAAGAACTAAAAGATTTATTAAACGAGACTTTCAAATAATTATTAATTTAAACTAATAGATAAAATGAAATTTACAAGAAACGCAAAAGCCAAATGGCTGGGCAGTGGGAAAGACGGCAAAGGCCATCTTACCACCGACAGCAAGGTGCTGGATAATACACAATATTCATTCCACACTCGCTTTGAAGATGGGGAGGGAACTAATCCCGAAGAGCTCATAGGTGCGGCCCATGCCGGTTGCTTTGCAATGCAACTCAGTTTTTTGATCGGGGAAGCAGGATTTACTCCGGATGAATTATCGGTTGAAGCCCATGTACATTTTGAAGATGGGAGTGTAACAGGCATAACGCTCGACTTAGAAGGGAAAGTTCCCGGAATGGATAAAAATAAGTTCTCAGAAGTGGCGAATAAGGCCAAAGAAATTTGTCCTATCTCGAAATTACTTAAAGCTGATATTACACTAAACACCAAAATGGGGTAGTAGTGATTTAACAATTTTCTAAATGGGCTATATGCCCATTTTCTTTTGACATTATATAAGAAATTTCCTTCATAACCTTTGTAATTCATCGAAAAATAACCTCTAAATTATATGTATAGATGGGTTTATGGTAGATTTGAGATTCACATAAAAATGAATCATAAAAAAATATAAATATGAAAATATCAAAAGTTTGGGCCCTTGTATGCTGTTTATTGGTATTGATAGGTTGCTCTGATTCAGAACAAATCTCACAGGAAACAGCTAGGCTTACCATCAATTTAACGGATGCACCCTTTCCTCATGATATGATTGCCGAAGCTAATGTAACGGTCTTTAAAATTGAAGCCAGGCATGTCGCAGATGATGAAAACGACGAGATGAATGAGGATAACGATGAAATGGATGAGGAATCGGAAACAGACTACGCCGTACTCATGGAAGATGAAATTACCGTTAACCTTCTCGATTTAACCAATGGGGTAACAGAAACCCTCGTTGATACAGAAATTCCCGTTGGGGAATACGATCTTTTTCGGGTTTATGTTAAGGGTGTCAACGTGGTTCTTAATGATGAAGATATGACGACTTACGATCTGAAAGTGCCTAGTGGTGAACAATCAGGAATAAAGATTTTTGTCGATCCAGCCCTGGTAGTTGCAGGTGGACTTTCAACGGATCTGCTATTTGACTTTGATGTTTATAGTTCTTTTGTGCCCAGAGGAAATATAAAAAACCTTGAATCTTTCAACGGGTTTAACTTTAAGCCCGTGATCAAAGTGAGCAACCTTACCACTGCTGGCACTTTTAAAGGTAGTGTGACAACATTGGTTGAAGCTGAGTCAGTTCCTCTGGCAGGAGTTCAGATAACCGTATTGCAGGAGGGCGAAATAGTGACCACTTCCTTTACAGACGAAACAGGGGGATATATGGTTCTGGGTCTGGAATCAGGAGATTACCAACTAACGGCGGATCTTGAAGGGTACTTTGCTAAATCTGAAGAGGGCGTGACCGTGATTCCAGGTAATACTACTGTAGTGGACTTTGAATTAGAGCCAACGGAATAAAATCTTCAAACACTATAATGAGCGGGGTTTTTGACCTCGCTTTTTTTTTGGTCCAAAACCGGTTTATATCTTTTAAACTTAATCGGTCTTTCCCCATAATTCGGCAAATTCATGCTTTTTAAATTATGCCATAGCAATAACCCGATCTTTAATTATTAAAGTTTGGCAGGAAAAAACCTAAAATCAGTTTTATTAGGTATTTTGATGACTTAACAAAGGTATAAGACATTTTGCTATGAAATTAAAAGGACAGAACATATTGGTTACCGGTGCGTCAAAGGGGATAGGCTTTGCCATTGCAGAATACCTACTGATAAACGGAGCCAGGGTAGGGGTTCATTATTATTCAGGTAAAGAAGCCGCTGAATCCCTGGTCACCAAATACGGGAAGGATTATGCGTGCGCTATTCAGGCAGACCTTTCGGATAGTAATAGCGTTCCTCAATTATTTCAAAAGACCCTGGATTTTCTGGGAAGTCTCGATTCTGTGGTTTTGAATGCCGGTGTTTTTATTCCACATCCTGTGAACATGGAAGTAAATGAATGGTATGAAACATGGAAAAAAACACTGGCCGTAAATCTCGATTCTGTGGGGTTATTAACCAAAATGAGCCTTGATTATTTTATGGCTCAGAAGGCTGGTAGATTACTTTATATCGGTAGCAGGGCCGCTTTCAGGGGTGAAACTGAAGAATACCTGGCCTATGCGGCTTCCAAGGGAGGCCTGACGTCCCTGGCCCGCAGTGTGGCACGTTCATTTGGAAAAGATAATATCAAAGCCTTTGTGATTGCTCCCGGCTTTACCAGGACCGAGATGGCAGAACAATTTATTCGCGAACACGGGGAGACCAAAGTACTGGGAGAAATTGCTTTAAATCAATTGACAGAAGTATCCGATATTGCTCCCCTGGCCGGATTTATTTGTACCGGAGCAATGGATCATGCCACGGGTACTACCATCGATATCAATGCCGGGAGTTATATCCATTAACTATTTCACAATAAGACCTCATATATATTCCAAACCATCATCGGATAATTAAAAAGGGGGTTTCGGACAGAATTTAGATACACTCGTCCTTCTCAATACATCCAGAATGGTGTTATTCCTTTCTTTTGCTTCCAGATTTTAAACAGGAAGGACTTGAATCTATTCGAGGCATTCCGCAAAAGAAGTTAGGTCTTTGTCTTGTCCTCCTGCAATAAATTTGGGTTAAACAGAGACCATAACCAACCAAACCAATTAAAAAGGGCGCCGGGAGCGCTCTTTTTTTATCCCTGAATTTGGAAAGCAGCCTATTTCCTTGTATGTTGAAAGGAGACTTATTACCTTTAAACAATTAAAATTAAGAATGGCAAGATCACAGCAGACCTATAGTAAGGGGGAAAGAGAAAAAAAACGTCTTAAAAAACAAGAGGAGAAAAGAAAGAAAAAAGAAGCCAGAAAACTGGCCGCTAAAGAAAATCCTCAAGGAATTCCTTTAGCCTATGTGGACCATAATGGTAATCTCGTAGATACCCCACCAGACCCCTCTCAAAAAGTTGAGATTGAAGCAGAAGATATCGTTCTTGGGATTCCGAAAAAAGAAGAGGGCGATGAAGAGCCATTTGACCCAATTCGCAAAGGGAAAGTCTCTTTTTACGACAACTCCAAAGGCTTTGGATTTATAATCGACTCCGAAACTCAGGAAAAATACTTCACCCATGTCAGTGGCCTCATTGATGAGATCGCAGAAAATGACTCCGTTTCCTTTGAACTCGAAAAAGGCATGAAAGGCATGAATGCCGTCCGTGTTAAACTAGTCTGATTTC
>JABDQM010000131.1 GCA_013042315.1 Flavobacteriaceae bacterium
GGAACGTACTGGGAGGTGGAAGCACAAAATCTACGGATGAAGGCGCTTCTGTAACTTACACTAAGACCACTGATTTTTATTACGAAAACCAGGATCTGGATGTATGTGACTTTATCAACAAGCCAGGAGGAGATTTCCAATCAGGAAACTATATGGTAAATGTCTATGACGACAACCTGAAACTTCTGGGAACATCTAAGTTTACCCTCAAGTAAAACTAGAATTAATAGAGAAAAGTAAGGGCCTTCAATTGAAGGCCCTTTTTTTATGGAATTTATTTCTTTTTCAACGATCCTGTCATGTCCTCAGGTTTTACCCATTGGTCGTATTCTTCGGCGGTCACATAACCGAGATTGATCGCCTCTTCCTTCAGCGTGGTCCCATTGGCATGGGCAGTATTTGCAATTTCTGCAGCTTTGTAGTAGCCGATCTTTGTGTTGAGTGCCGTTACGAGCATCAGGGAATTATTTAGCAATTCCTTAATCACTTTGTGATTAGGTTCTATTCCCGAAGCACAGTGAAGATCGAAGCTCACACAGGCATCGCCCAATAATTCGGAAGATTGCAGCAAGTTAGCTGCCATTACGGGTTTAAAAACATTCAATTCATAGTGTCCCTGGGCGCCACCAACAGCAATAGCGACATCATTACCCATGACCTGGGCACATACCATGGTTAATGCCTCACATTGGGTGGGGTTTACTTTTCCAGGCATAATGGAACTTCCCGGTTCATTGGCAGGAATAATGATCTCTCCAATTCCCGATCTGGGTCCGGAGGCCATCATTCGTATATCATTTGCAATTTTATTCAGTGAAACGGCGAGCTGTTTTAAAGCACCATGAGTCTCCACCAGCGCATCATGTGCTGCCAGGGCCTCAAATTTATTGGAAGCCGTTTTAAAAGGGAGTCCGGTGAATTCAGCGATGTACTTTGCCACTAAAACATCATACCCTTCCGGCGTGTTTAATCCGGTGCCTACAGCCGTGCCTCCAAGGGCCAGCTCACTTAAATGATCCAGAGTGTTCTCCAGGGCTTTTAATCCATGATCTAATTGCGATACATATCCTGAGAATTCCTGACCGAGGGTTAGGGGAGTGGCATCCATGAGGTGCGTTCTACCAATTTTTACGATACTCTCAAACTCCTCTACCTTTTTGTTCAGCGTATTTCGCAATTGGGTTATTCCGGGGATGGTTACCCTGGATATTTTTTCATAGGCTGCGATGTGCATTCCGGTAGGAAAAGTATCATTTGAAGACTGTGATTTGTTTACATCGTCATTGGGTTGAATTGTTTTAGTGCCTTCTCCAATCTTGTTACCAGCTATTTCGTGGGCTCTGTTCGCAATTACTTCGTTGACATTCATGTTGCTTTGTGTCCCTGAACCGGTTTGCCAGATAACAAGTGGAAACTGATCATCTAGTTTACCCTCGAGGATTTCATCACACACCCTACCAATTAAATCGCGCTTATCCTTTTCTAAAACCCCTAATTCACAGTTGGCATAGGCCGCTGCTTTTTTAAGGTAGGCGAAACCGTAAACAATATCCAGAGGCATGGAAGCAGGCGGACCAATTTTAAAATTGTTCCTTGATCTTTCGGTCTGTGCCCCCCAATATTTTTCGGCCGGGACTTTTACTTCCCCCATGGTGTCTTTCTCAATCCTGAATTTCATCGTGTAGTGCTTTTAGATAAACAAAGGTAAGGCTTGAAGCAGAAAATCTGTTTTTCACACTGATAATTTTCTTCTCCGGGATTTGCATCTTTTAGGAATTTCCAAGTATCTTTGTCTTAATAAAGTTTCTTTTATGTTCGAATTTGATCAATATCTTGGATTTCTGGCCTTTCTTACCATAGTGACCATCGGTTTCTGGCTGATGATGTTTCTTTTACTTTTTGTAGTGCCGTATTGGTTGGGAGGAAATTTAATGGAAATCTTCAAAGAAAAACGCGAGGCCAGAAGGGCTAAGCGAAACTCATAAAAAAAAGAAGCCATTCGGCTTCTTTTTTGTTTTCAATCCTTTTCTATTCTGTTTAGGTTCCTTCAAATTCGAATTCTTCCTCCTGACCTCCTCTTCCATTCCTATTTCTTTGATTCTGTTGTTCATTAAAACGATATAGGAAGGAGAGCGTAATCTGTCTCTCTCTCCATTGGAACTCACTATAGGTTGAAACCGTGTTAGTAATCGTTTCTGTTCTTCGTTTTCGGGAATTGAACAGGTCGCTTACATTCAGTGAAATGGTAGCTTTATCCTCGATTAAATCCTTACTAAAAGCAAGGTTGGTACTTAAAATTCCTTTGTTTGAATTCTGAGCATCTTTGTTTGGACCCCTGTAAAAGAGATTCGACTGAAAATCGATGCTTGCCGGCAGTGGGATTTTAGCGCTAAAACGAGTAAACCACGTAAAGTTATCCGCGTCAAAATTCTGCGTGATGACCTCATTCTGAAAATTGGTATACGTATAATCTCCTCTGAGTTGCTGCTGAAAGAGATTCAGGTTCCAGGTGAGCCTCCAATTGCGCTTCGGAGTGTAAGTGGAAGTAAATTCCATGCCATATCGGCTATCTGTGGCCAGGTTGATAGGCGTCCGGGCCTGTACCGGCACTAGAACGGGATTTCCTGGATCATCAGGATTATCGATCTCTACAAAGTCGCCCGTTTCCTGAGTGATAAACTGGAATACACCTGTAGAACGGTTTAAATATCCTGAGGTAGTTAAAGTAAACTTTTCCCAACGTTTTAAATAACCAAGATCGAAGGCATTGGTAAAAGTTGGGTCAAGGTCGGGGTTACCCTGAAAGAGATTCGTATTACTCGATCTGGAAGGGAAGGGATTGATAAACCTCGAACGCGGCCGGCGTAATCTTCGGCTATAACTGATGGTAAGCTGCTCGGTTTCCGAAAATTCATATCCCAAAAACAAGGAAGGGAACCAGTTTACATAATCCTTATCCGTAACTTCCTGCGTATCGACCAATTCTATGCCTATATCTGAAGCCTCCATCCGGAGTCCACTGAGAACACTAAATTTATTTACCTTGGTTCCCAATTGCATATAAGCCGCATTGACGTATTCTTTGTAATTCAATTCGTTACTGAAATCAGGATCGCGGTCGAGCACTCCATCTTCCAGGACACCAAAATCAAAATCAGTATTAAAGTTGTTAAAGGTACCGCGATAACCCATCTCAAATTGAGACTGGTTGTCCTTACCAAAAGGCAGCACATAGTCAAATTGTACCAATTGATTTATCTGTGATTCATCGTTGATGGTCTGTTCTGTTGGTAAAGCCGTGGCTTCTCCCAAAACAATTTCATCAATGATAGAATTTTCTATTTCGTCTCCTCTTGAATATTGGTAGTCCATGGTAAGTTCATGGCCATCCTTATCGAAGGTCTTTTTGTAGTTTACCGAATACTGTACATTATCATCCTGCTCCGCCTCCACGGTAGAACGATTCCTTTGAATGGTCGGATTCCTCACCTCATCGAAATTAAAAAAATCGATACCTACAGTATTCTCTCCATCTGATTTCCGGATGACCAGCGAATTGGTAATGCTGCTGGTCTCACTGAAAAAGTATTCAAATCCTACGTTGGTATTAAAGCTGTTATCCTGTCTTTGGTATTTCCTGATTTCGTCCTGGAAGCTGACGGTATTCCCATTGTCGTCAAAGTTTTCCTGTTCAAAAAGGGCATTTCCCGGAGCGTCGCGGTATCGGTAAGTGGTGGTGGTAAAAATATTAAACTTTTCACGTCGAAGGTTTAAGCTAATGGCCGTTCCATATCGGTCAGGTTCCCCGGCAAATACGTTAATTGAGCCGTTAACGCCTGCTGTTTTACTCTGCGTTAAAATAATATTGAGTATTCCCGCGGTTCCCTCAGCATCGTATCGCGCAGAGGGATTAGTGATCACCTCAACCCGTTCAATAGATTCTGCAGGAAGTTGCTGAAGTGCTTCGGGACTTAAGCCGGATAGGGCAGAGGGCTTGCCGTTGATCAAAATACGAACACTTTCATTTCCCCTAAGGCTGATATTTCCTTCAACATCAACAGTTACAGAGGGTACATTATCCAAAACATCAGTAACCGATCCACCTCTTACGGTCAAGTCCTGTCCTACGTTATATACTTTTTTGTCTAACCTGAGCTCCACAGTGGTTCTTTCACCAACCACTACTACGTCATCCAGCATTTGGGCATCTACTTCAAGTTGTATCGATCCCAGGTCAACAGAACTCCTGTAGGTTTGAGATTTTAATTCATAGGTTTTATAAGAGAGATATTCTACTCGTACATGGTATTGCCCCGGACTTGTTTCAACGGAAAACTTGCCATCGAGATCAGTAATTCCCCCAGTTACTCTATCAGGATTTCGGACGCTTTGCAGTATAAGAGTGGCAAATTCCAGGGGCTGATTGGAGTCTTTGTCATAGACTGTACCTGTAATGGTTATAGGCTCCTGTCGCTGTCCGGCAGGTCTTTGTGAAAAGGACATTAAAAAAGCCATTAAAAAAAATGGCAACAGGAATGATTTTTTCATTTAAGATTTATTTTTTTTCTTTTTTCTTTTTTTCGATTTGGCTTTTTTTCCTCCTCTTTCTCGGTAAGCTTTGAGTGCCTCATATTTATCTTCGGGAAGGCTAGCTTTGAGCTCTTCGTCCTGACTTAAATTGATTTGTTCGTAAGCTTCTCTTGTTTTTTCTGGCGACAGTTTTAGAATTTGAATTTCTATTCGCTGCTGCACATATTTTGTCAGGATGGATTTCAAAATGGCTTGTTCAAATTCGGAGAATTCAATAGACTCTAGAAGTTTAGGCATTTCAGCCTCCACAAGTTCTTCGGCAGTCATGGGTTCTGCTTTTTCCGGCGGAGTTTGCGTTTGAGGAGTAATCCTTCTTCGGCCCATGGCTCCTACCTGTGCTTCTGCGTAAACAGAAATCCCCAAGAGGAAAAGCAATAAAATAATGTACTGTCGGTTAGGTCTCATCGTTGTTACTCCAAATGTATATGGAAGTAAATGAGCCCGCGGTTAAATGTTTGTTAAAAGACTAAGGGGCCCTTAACAATTGAGAAAAGTTTAAGATAAGATTTTAGAAAATTGGGAAATCGGATTAATCCGAGAGCAAATCTGAGATATTCTCAGGAGGTCTTCCAATCACCCCTTTTTGATTGTAAATTACAATGGGCCTTTCAATAAGCTTAGGATGCTCAACAAGGGCGTCGAAAATCATTTCATCGGATAACTCTTTCCCTTTAAAATCTGATTTCCAGATGGCTTCCTGCTTTCTTACGATATCCATAGGTCCTATTCCCAAAGTGTCCAGAATTTGCTTTAATTCGGATTTGCTGAGTTTGTTGTCGAGATATTTTACAACTTCAAACGGTTTGCCACTCCCTTCTACAAGGGCCAGACCTTCGCGAGATTTACGACATCTCGGATTGTGATAAATAGTAATCATAGGTTTAAGTTTCGTTGTTTTGTCCCATCATCATTAGAAAGGCCTTTAAAAACATATCGAGGTCTCCATCCATAACGGCATCTACGTTGCCTGTTTCTTCTCCCGTTCGGACATCTTTGACGAGTTTATAGGGATGCATTACGTAATTTCTAATTTGAGACCCCCATTCGATCTTCATTTTGGAAGATTCGATTTCATCGCGGGCTTCCTGCTTTTTGCGCAATTCAATTTCATACAATTGAGATTTTAGCATTTTTAAGGCGGTAGCGCGGTTGTCGTGCTGCGACCTGGAATCGGAACAGGAGATCTGTATTCCCGAGGGTTTGTGCACCAATTGAACCTTGGTTTCAACCTTATTCACATTTTGCCCACCTGCGCCACTTGAACGCGCTGTAGTAATTTCGATATCGGCGGGATTTATATCAATCTCAATGCTGTCATCCACCAGAGGATACACATAGACCGAAGCAAAAGAAGTATGGCGTTTAGCATTACTGTCGAAGGGAGATATCCGTACAAGGCGATGAACGCCATTTTCCCCTTTGAGCCATCCAAAAGCATAATCCCCGTCTATTTCAAGCGTAACTGTCTTTATTCCGGCAACATCACCTTCCTGATAATTGAGTTCTTTAACCTTATATCCATTTTTTTCACTCCACATCAGGTACATCCTCATCAGCATAGCAGCCCAGTCGCAACTCTCGGTACCTCCTGCTCCGGCAGTAATCTGAAGAACAGCGGTCATATCGTCCCCTTCTTCGGAAAGCATGTTTTTAAATTCGAGCTTCTCAACGGCATCAAGAGCCTTTGAGTGTTGTGCTTCAACTTCGGAAGGTGATACCTCACCTTCTTTTTGAAATTCAAGCAGTACTTCCAGGTCATTGGCTAGCACCAAGGCGGCATTGTACTCTTGCACCCATTTTTTCTTAGCCTGCAGCTGACGCATTTTTACCTGTGCTTCCTGGGGGTTATCCCAAAAATCAGGAGCTAAGGTCTTCTCTTCTTCATTCTCGATCTCAATTAATTTGGCATCAATGTCAAAGATACCTCCTTAACGCACCAAGGCGCTCAATAAGATCTTTTTGCTGATCTGTAGTAACCATTCTGTATAAATTTCACGTAAAAGTAATGCGTTTTAAAAGAGTGGGGAATTTTATAAAACAAAATAAATCCTATTGTTGCTGTTGTCCCTGAACCTGAACACTGTGAGTGGTGGTATTTTCTCCTCGGGAAAGAAGAATTCCTTTTATAGGGGCACAATCAGCATAGTCTTTGCCATGAGCAACTTTAATGTGATTGTCACTCGCTACGATGTTGTTTGTAGGATCAAAACCCACCCATCCCACGTCGATGATAAAAGCTTCAGTCCAGGCATGCATCTGTGAATCCCCAAAATACCCGTTCCCCTGGTGGAGATATCCCGAAACATAACGACAGGGAATGCCGTACTCTCTGGCGATAGCCGAAAACAGATGCGCAAAATCCTGACAGACCCCATGGCGATTCTCCACGATGTGATCAAGAGTGGTGTTGACATGTGTAACCCCTGCAGTGTAGAATATTTTTTCAAACACCCACTGGTTAAGTAGCTGTAAATTTTCAAAAACTGTTTTTTGTTTTTCGAATTGAAAAAAATCTCGATGTTCCTCTAATAATGTGGTTAGGGGAGTTTTACGTAAAAAGGGTTCGTGGTCTACTTTAAAGTGAAGTTCCTGATATCGAGAAAATTCTTCTACGGGATCTATGGCCAGATCAAAATCGAAGGGATTTACCGTTATCTTATGTAAAGTGAAGCTCGCACGAAAATCGATACGTTCAAATTTTGACCTCGCCAGAATTCGCAGCGTCTTAAAACCGTACGCATTTGTGGAAACTTCATATGGGAAGTCCATGGAGTTCGTAAAAGCAAAGGATTGAAGTTCCTGATTTTCGTCCTCATGAGGTATTATGAGGAATTGCCACCTCGCCTCTTTTACAGGGAATTCATATTCATTTTCAGCCTTGTATACAATGGAGTATTCGAGAGACATTATAGCTTATAGATTGATAAAAAGTGGAATCAATAATGAAAAAATTCATTTTCCATTTTAGTGCCAATATCGGCTAAATTCTGCAACATTCCTTCAATAAATTGTTCGATGTTATCTTCAATCTCTTCGATGTATTTGTATTGATATTCCGATCTCACTCTGCCTACGAGAAAGGCCGTAGAATTTTTATTGTAGCGAAACGAATTATCGAGTACCCTGATATGCGTGTAAATCTGATTGAGGCTATTCATCAGGGAACGGGGACAATTAGGGTTGAGGATTAAAAATTCGAGGGTTGATGCACTTGTGGGGGTCTTTTTATAAAACCTGCGCATCATATCGTAGGATTCCACACTCTTCAAGAGCGTCGTCCATTCAAAGCTATTCTTGAAGGTATCGCCGTATCCCCCTCTTGAGATAGAAGCATCCTTGTATTTCGAATTGATGATGCGAATGAGTTGGTTTGCCCTCTCGAGGTTAACCCCCATTAAAATAATGGCGTACACTTCATCGTGAAGCAGGGTGCTTCTGATCTTTCCTCTCAGAACCGACGACATTTCAATAATGTTGATGCAGAAGTCGTACATCCCTTTTTTAATAAAGTATTCCTCGGGGTATTTTAAGACAAAGTGATAAAACTTGTTGATGGACTCATACAGGTCGGTAGAGATCAGGTCCCTTGCACTATTGGCATTTTCCCTGGTATATTTTACGTTACTGATGATAGAGTAGGGGTGTTCCGGATCTAATGCCAGTTTAAAAAGCACCTCTTCTTCCTTTAATTCCTGTCCTTCCTTCGCTTCGGGATCACCGATCATTCTCAACATCGAATTCAGCACAAACTGCCTCGATCTTGAGAGTTCGTTAGGGGCATCAAGCGAGGAAAAGTAGTTTACATGCATGTATCTCGCGATATGCTCAGAACGTTCTATATAGCGTCCCATCCAGAACAGATTATTGGCAACTCTTGCTAACATATAGTTTTTATTTTAATACCCAGGTGTCCTTAGACCCACCGCCCTGGGAAGAATTTACGATCAGATTTCCTCTTTTTAAT
>JABDQM010000132.1 GCA_013042315.1 Flavobacteriaceae bacterium
AACTAACTAAATTCAAGTTGAACAAAATGAAAAGATTATTCTCGATCCTGGCTATGGCTGGGCTATTTGTCCTAAGTACAAATACGGTAAGCGCAAAAGCGAATGCAATGGTTTCTAATCTGTCTGCAACTGTTGCAACCGCAGTAATGACGATACAGGAAACGCCAGCTGAAGAGATGGTGGAAAATTCCGAGAAAGGCTTCACTCAGGTTTTGAAGGAGCAATTCATCCAGGGGGGTGCCGGATTTATGGGCATTGTTCTCCTGTGTTTAATTCTCGGTCTCGCAGTGGCTATTGAAAGAATTATTTATCTCAATATGGCCAGCACAAACACAGATAAACTAAAACAACAGGTCGAGGACGCTTTGGCTTCCGGTGGTGTTGAAGCCGCTAAGGAAGTTTGCCGGAACACAAGAGGTCCGGTTGCCTCAATCTACTACCAGGGACTCGACAGGGCCGGTGAAGGTGTTGAATCTGCCGAAAAGGCTGTTGTAGCCTACGGAGGTGTTCAAATGGGTCAGTTAGAGAAAAACGTTTCTTGGTTATCCTTATTTATCGCCATTGCACCCATGCTTGGGTTCATGGGAACGGTAATTGGTATGATCCAGGCCTTCCAGAAAATTAGTGCCGTAGGTAACTTAAGTGCTTCCCTTATCGCAGGTGATATTCAGGTGGCATTATTAACAACAGTATTTGGACTTATTACTGCGATCATTCTTCAGATTTTCTACAACTATATCATCGCTAAGATCGATGGAATTGTAAATGATATGGAAGATTCTTCGATCACACTGATCGACATGTTGGTAGATCACAAAAAATAATAAGACCCTAAATACAAGAGATTATGAATAAAATTGTAAAAATAGTATTGGCTGTTTTGGGTCTTATCTCTGCAGTGCTTTGGTATCAATTGCCAGGGCGGGATGAGCCTGCCTCCATTGCTGTAGATAGTATGGCCATCACAGGGATGTTTACCATTACCTATATCCTATTGGCTATAGCTGTAGTAGTGAGTTTAGTTTTTACCCTCGTCAATCTGTTCGCTCATCCCCAAAAATTAAAGAAGACGCTGATAACCATCGGAATATTTCTTATTGTTTTGGGCTTCGCCTGGGCTATATCCTCAGGAACTGATGTGAATCTGGATGAAATGGCCAGAAGAGGTATCCCAACGACGGAAGCTACCGTTAAGAATATTGGCACAGGATTGAATCTATTTTTCCTGTTGGTGATAATCGCTGTAGTTTCTATGCTGTGGGGAGGAATCAAAAAGATGACTAATAAATAATAAATCTTAAGCTATGTCTAGAAGAGGAGGACCACCAGAAGTAAATGCAGGCTCGATGGCAGACATTGCCTTCTTACTGCTTATCTTTTTCCTGGTAACAACCACTATAGAAACTGATGCGGGATTAGACCGGATGTTGCCGCCAATGGAGCCGCCGGAAGATAACGTTGTGATCAAGCAGAAGAATATTTTCACAGTGAATATCAATAAAAGCGGTCAGTTACTGGTTGAAGAGGAATTGACCAATCTGAAGGCACTACGCTCAAAAGCGATGGCTTTTCTTGACAACGGTGGAGACGGTACTTGTAATTACTGCAAAGGACGTAAAGACGAGTCTTCTTCTGACAACCCTTCCAAAGCTATTATTTCCCTGAAAAATGACAGGGAAACCAAGTACGGAACCTATATTACAGTTCAAAACGAATTGGTAGGAGCTTATAACGAGCTGAGGAACAGAGAAGCACAGCGCTTATACGGTAGAGATTTTACGGATATGGAAGCAGAATTTCTCAATCCGGAAACTCCCTCCAGTATCCGGGATGAACTGAAAGAAAAAGTTAAGAGGGTTCAGGATTTATTCCCTCAAAAACTCTCTGAAGCAGAAACCTCTACGTCAAACTAATTTAAGGAACAACAGATTATGGCTAAATTCACAAAGAAAAAAGACGGGGATCTACCAGCTGTTTCAACGGCCTCCCTTCCTGATATTGTATTTATGCTCTTGTTCTTTTTCATGACAGTAACTACCATGAAAGACAGTTCGCTTATGGTAGAAAATGTTCTGCCTAATGCGAGTGAGGTAAAAAAGTTGGAAAAGAAAGACAGGGTCTTATACATTTACGTGGGAACACCTACAAGAGACTACCAGAAGGTATTTGGAACTGAACCCAAGATACAGCTGAATGATAAGTTTGCCAATGTTACGGACGTTGGTGACTTTATCCTCGAAGAAAGAGCAAAGAAGCCACAGGAATTACAAAATGTTTTAACCACCGCTTTAAAAGTGGATAAGAATGCCAGCATGGGTGTTATCTCTGATATAAAGTTGGAGCTAAGAAAAGTAAACGCCTTGAAGGTAAACTATACTACCTACGAAGGGGATGCCTTTAGAAACATTCAGTAATTTTCTGAAGGAAAATAAATTGAAACGCTCCACTTTTAGGAGCGTTTTTTTATTCGTATACATGTCTTTTTCCGTAAATATTCTACCTTTAGATGCATGCGAGACTGCCTAATTACTTTATTCGCTCTTGTGCTGATTATACCACTAGCAGCACAAAATACTTCCTCCGAGATAGATACAAAGTATCTCGAGGATCAATTTTATGTTGGACTTACTTATAATTTCATTCTAAATAAGCCCGAGGTAGTTAATCAGCAAAATCTGTCTTACGGCCTGCAAATGGGTTTTATAAAAGACCTCCCTCTTAACACGGAGCGAAATATTGGACTGGGAATCGGGCTGGGCTACGCAGTAAATTCCTATTACACCAACCTACGGGTGAGTGAGGTGGCAGATGGCTTTGAATACAGTTTGCTGGATAGTGATCTCGATACAAAGAGAAACAAGGTAGAAACCCATCTGATTGAATTCCCACTTGAAATTCGATTTAGAAATTCAAATCCTACAGAATATAAATTCTGGCGTTTTTACGCCGGCGCAAAGCTGGGATATGTCGTTGGGGCACGTGCAAAAACCGTTACCACAGATACTAAAGATTCCTTCTATATAACCGATATTGAAAACTTCAGATATGGCCTAACGGCAAATTTCGGGTATAACACTTTTAATATCCATATCTACTACGCTCTGAATAATCTTTTCAAGGACGGTCTTCAACTCAACTCAGGTGAGGATCTCACCTTTACTCCACTGAGAATAGGGCTTATTTTTTATATTTTGTAAAGTAAAATTCTAATTCCTCACAACCAGAATTTTAATGTGAGGAGCTGCGATACCACTCCCACTAAAAATCCGATTAATAATTCAGTTCTGCTGTGTGCTTTTAGGAATAGCCTCGACGAGGCAACAAGACCGGAGGCAAAGAACATTAGACTGATAGCCACAACGATATTGCGTTCAAAATGAATGCTCAAGGCAATTAGAAACATGAGAATACTGCCCATTCCCATCATGTGCAGACTGGTTTTAAAGGGAATAAGTATTAATAACAAACAAGTGCTGGTTGCAGCTACGAGACCTAGAAAGAAAAAATACAATTCGAGCGTGTAATGGTCCGGGATCACTTTTAAGAGGATCATCAGCAACAGGATCAGACTGATCATCAACGGATATTTGCGTTCTTCTGGTCTCGACAGGAAAATAGTCTGAACAATCCCGAGATTTTTTAGAATAAAAAAACTGAGGATGGGAATTATTATAGTCAGGATAAAAATAGGTAGAATATTCCCGCTTCTCATTTCCAGGGTGGTGTACTTTGGCGTAATCAGGAAGTAAGAGACGGTTCCCGCCAGGGGTACAAAGATAGGGTGGAAGATATAAGACACCAATTTAGAGAGAAAACGCATCAGATCTCTTTTCTTAATCGAGCCACCGGTATTCCAAGCTGTTCCCTGTATTTGGCTACCGTCCTTCTGGCAATCGGATAGCCCTTTTCTTTAAGAATTTTGGCCAGCTTATCATCGGTTAGTGGTTTGCGTTTAGGTTCCTCCTTAATTACGGTTTCAAGAATTTTTTTGATTTCCCTGGTGGATACGTCTTCCCCCTGTTCGTTTTTCATGGACTCTGAAAAATACTCTTTGATGAGCTTAGTGCCATAAGGGGTGTCTACGTATTTACTGTTTGCCACCCTGGATACGGTAGAGACGTCCATGTCTATAGTGTCGGCGATATCTTTGAGTATCATCGGACGCAGTTTGCGTTCGTCTCCAGAAAGAAAATACTCCTGCTGATACTCCATAATGGCATTCATAGTAATAAAAAGAGTTTGTTGTCGCTGTCTTATCGCATCGATGAACCATTTTGCCGCATCGAGTTTTTGTTTGATAAAAAGAACAGCATCTTTCTGAGATTTAGAGCGCTCCTTCGCGCTCTTATAGCCTTTGAGCATATTGCTGTATTCCTTTGAAACGTGAAGTTCCGGTGCATTGCGGCTATTTAGACTCAACTCCAGTTCTCCTTCAACGATGCGTATGGAGAAATCCGGGACAATGTGTTCAATGATCCTATTGTTGCCAGAATAAGATCCTCCCGGTTTTGGATTTAATTTTTCGATTTCAGATATAGCATCTCTGAGTTCCTCTTCAGAAATGTTGTGCTTCTGAATGAGTTTCTTGTAGTGCTTCTTGGTAAAATGGTCGAAGGATTTTTCAAGGATGAGAATCGCCAGATCTATTGCCGGACTTGGATCCTTTCTTCTCAATTGTATCAGCAGGCATTCGTCTAAGGAACGGGCAGCAACCCCGGGTGGATCCAAATCCTGTACGATGTTCAGTACCTTCTCTATGGTTTCTTTATCTGTATAGATATTCTGGGTAAAGGCCAGGTCGTCCATGATATCGCTTATCGGCCGCCTGATGTATCCACTTTCGTCTACACTCCCAACCAGAAACTCCGCTATAGACCATTCTTCGTCACTGAGATAAAAAGTGTTTAGCTGGTTGATAAGGTATTGATTAAAAGAGGTCCCTGCAGCATAGGGGACGGTTTTCTCTTCCTCATCAGCACTGTAATTACTGGTCTTGGTACGATAATCGGGAATCTCATCATCACTCAGGTAATCATCAATATTGATGTCCTCCGTATTTATCGTCTCGCTTTCATCATTCCCCTCATAAACATCTTCAAACTCATCTTCGTAGGTCTCCGTTTCCTCTTTCCCCGTTTCCAAGGCAGGATTTTCTTCCAATTCCTGTTTGAGCCTTTGTTCGAATGCCTGAGTGGGCAACTGTATAAGCTTCATCAGCTGGATCTGCTGAGGAGAGAGCTTTTGTGAAAGTTTAAATTGTAAGTGTTGCTTTAGCATTGGGGACTTAAATTCCAGTTACATAAAAGTAACGAATTTACCTTTAGAACTCTGCATTCTGCGGTGTTCTAGGAAACGGAATTACGTCCCGAATGTTGCCCATTCCCGTGGCAAATTGCACAAGCCTTTCAAATCCAAGTCCAAATCCACTGTGTACTGCTGTTCCGTATTTCCTGAGATCGAGATACCACCAGAGCTCTTTTTCATCAATATCAAGGGCTTTGATCTTCTCCAAAAGCACTTCTAATCGCTCCTCTCTTTGTGATCCACCGACAATTTCTCCAATCCCGGGAAATAATATGTCCATGGCTCGTACGGTTTTACCATCTTCATTAAGACGCATGTAAAATGCTTTAATTTTTGCGGGGTAATCATAGAGGATCACCGGACACTTAAAGTGTTTTTCAACCAGGAATCGCTCGTGTTCACTTTGAAGGTCTGCACCCCATTCTTCAATGGGGTATTGAAATTTTTTCTTCTTGTTGGGTTTACTGTTTTTAAGGATTTCTATGGCTTCGGTATAGGTAATCCTGACAAATTTATTGTCGATCACAAAACGCAGCTTGTCAAGCAGAGAAAGTTCGCTACGCTCAGCTTGAGGCTTTGTCTTTTCTTCGTCTAGAAGCCTTTTTTCAAGGAAATTGAGATCCTCAGTGCAATTGGCCACAATATACTTCAGCACTTCTTTTATAAAGTCTTCTGCGAGGTCCATATTATCCTTCAGATCGTAAAAGGCCATTTCCGGCTCAATCATCCAGAATTCTGCAAGGTGTCTTGAGGTATTTGAATTCTCAGCACGGAAGGTAGGACCAAAGGTATAGACCTTTCCCAGGCCCATAGCATAGGCCTCAGCCTCTAATTGCCCTGATACCGTAAGATTGGTCTCCTTTCCAAAAAAGTCTTCTTTAAAATCTACTTCGCCTTCTTCAGTCAGGGGTGTGTTCTTCAGATCCAAAGTGGTCACGCGAAAGATCTCCCCGGCTCCTTCCGCATCCGAGCCGGTGACTATAGGCGTGTGCATATTATAGAATCCGTTTTGCGTAAAGTACTGATGAATGGCAAATGATAGGGCAGACCGTACCCTCATTACAGCGGCAAATGTATTGGTCCGTACTCTTAAATGCGCTTGTTCGCGCAGAAATTCCATGGAGTGTTTCTTGGGTTGAATAGGATATGTTTCGGCATCAGCAGTTCCATGGATAAGGAGTTCAGTAACTTGAATCTCCACGGCTTGACCTCTTCCCTGACTGGCGACCAACTTTCCTTTAACCTTTAAGGCAGCTCCTGTGGCCACCTGCTTGAGAAGGGCCTCGTCAAAATTTTCAAAGTCGACCACACACTGAATATTATTCAGGGTCGATCCATCATTCAATGCAATAAAACGATTACTTCTGAAGGTTTTTACCCATCCGTTGACCTCCACAATTTGTTCCTGAGGAGTCTCTTTTAATAGCTCTTTGATATTCATCATTGCCCGATAAAACTATTTCTGATTAGCCTCGCAAAGATAACTCTTTGGACAAAACTAAATACCCTGAAGCCCCCTATTATTCGCCTTCTCGCTTTTAAACATTGATATTCTCGCTCTCGGGCAACTCGTCTTTGGGAAGGATGTCGATCTGTGGTTTTTTCATGACCTCCTTATTGGCAATACTGCGTTCCAGTGACAAGAGTAAGGAGGGGAGGAGGATAAGATTGGCAAGCATGGCAAAAAGAAGTGTGGCAGAAACCAAAGCCCCAAGTGCGACGGTCCCTCCAAAACTCGAGAGAACAAAGACAGAGAAGCCAAAAAATAAGACTATTGAGGTGTAGAACATACTCACGCCGGTTTCCCTTAGGGCAGCGTAAACTGATTTTTGAATCTGCCAGTGGTTCGCCGTTAACTCCTGACGGTACTTCGCCAGGAAATGTATGGTGTCATCTACTGATATCCCGAAGGCGATACTAAAGACAAGAATGGTTGACGGTTTAATAGGTACCCCTACAAATCCCATAACACCTGCAGTGATGACCAGGGGAAGCAAATTGGGGATCAGGGAGATTACAATCATCCTGAACGAACGAAATAAATACGCCATGAAAAGAGCTATTAATCCGATCGCCAGCGTAAGCGATAATATCAAATTCTTAACCAGGTACTTTGTGCCTTTAAGGAAGAGCAACGCTTTCCCCGTCATAGAGGTCTTATAACGATCCTCTGGAAAGATTTTTTCAATGTTCTCGAGTAAGCGGGCCTCTATCTCTTCCATCCGCTCCGTTTTTACGTCTTTGATAAAGGTTGTAACCCTCGCAATCTGCCCTGTGCTATCTACAAAATTCTTAAGCAATTCGCCGTCGCCTTCCGAATTTCTGACCACGTTCATAATAAAAGTATTTTCCTGCGAAGTGGGCAACTGATAGTATTTGGGAATTCCATTGTAAAATGCCTGCTTGGAATACTTCACCAATTCAACGATGGATGTGGGTTTAGAAAGTTCCGGCACTTCCTTGATCCTTTCGCCTAGCTCATCTATTTTTCGGAGATTAACAGGCCTGAGCACTCCGTTTTTCCGGTCGGTGTCTATTACGATCTCGACGGGCATAATTCCGTCGAATTCTTCCTCAAAAAACCTGATGTCCTTGTAAAACTGAGCGCTTTTCGGCATATCCTCAATAGGACTCCCGGAGATTCGGATCTGGTATATTCCAATGATGCTTGCAACTAACAAAATCACCGATACTACATAAACACCAATTCTTCTTTCCCTAACTATCCGTTCCATCCAATTGACGAAGGCATCTATCCATCTCTTGTTGAGGTGCTTCAAATGCTTCGTTTTAGGCAATGCCATAAAACTATAGATGATGGGAATGATCAGTAAGGAGAGAATAAAAATAAAAACGATATTGATTGATGCCACGATTCCAAATTCGGTCAGGAGTTTGCTGTCTGTAATAATAAAGGTGGCAAAACCCGAAGCAGTCGTAATATTGGTCATCAGGGTGGCGTTTCCGATTTTGGAAATCACCCTTTGAAGGGAAAGGGCCTGGTTACCGTGCTTTTTAACTTCCTGCTGGTATTTGTTAATAAGGAAGATACAATTGGGGATACCGATAACGATAATCAAGGGAGGAATCAGTGCTGTCAGAACTGTGATTTCATACTGCAGCAAACCAAGAATACCAAAAGCCCACATTACCCCAATGATCACAACGCACATAGAAATTAAGGTGGCACGGAAACTCCTGAAAAAGAAAAAGAAAATCAGCGAGGTAACTACCAGTGCTGCCGTTATGAACATTCCGATCTCATCGATAATGTTCTGAGCATTCATCGTGCGGATATAGGGCATCCCAGAAACTCGAACGTCTAATCCGGTTTCAGTTTCAAAGTTTTGAACGAGGTTTGTAAAATCGTTGAGAATAAAATCCTTCCTCACAGAAGTATTTACGATATCCTTGTCTAAATAGACAATGGTCCTGATGGTTTCACTTTCCTTGTTAAAGAGTAGCTGATCGTAGAATGGGAGGTTGTTAAAAAGGTGCTGTTTTAGGCTATCAATGGTCTGCTGGGTATCAGGCTCGGACTTGAGAAAGGGTCTCAGTACAAATTCCTGCCGGTCATTGTCTTTTACCAGCTCCTTTAGATTATCCATGGAGATGACGAATTCTACCTCAGGGAAAGCGTCGAGTTGTTTGCTTAAAACGTTCCATCTGTTGAAATGTCCAGGAGTGTAAAGGCTGGAATCCCTGATAGCAAGAACTATGGCGTTGCCTTCTTCTCCGAATTGCTCTAGGAATTTCTCGTATTCAAGGTTTATGGGATGATCATCGGGCAGGAGGTTGGCTTCCGTATTCGAAAAACGCATATTTTGCCACTGAAAACCGAAGAATACTGTAATAGCAGCAATGATCACCAGGATCAAAATCCGATTTCTCAGGATGATTCTTGCGGTCGTCGGCCAAAAGTTTTGTGAGAGCTTTGCTACCATATTCTTTCTAAAAAGGCCTGGTTATCATTTTTGAATCCGATATTCCAACTTACTTGTAAGAGGAATAAAACCTGCTCAATACCAAGGCTTTTTAAACGCGGTCAAAGGTAGAAAATGCAGGGCAGTGTTCCTAGTTTCCCTCTGGGAAATACCGGAAGCCTTTTATTGATAAAGCGTACATTTATAAATAGTTAAGGAATAATAGCAGGAGAGGAATGTCACAACACAAAAAATTCTGGAAGTTTGAACGAAAGGTCTACAGGTTCTTAATTATTCTGTGTACTATCGTTTTGGTGCTTGCTATTGTGGCCATTTACTTTTTCGAGGAGAAGGGAACAGATTAAATTTTCGAATTTAGACCTTCATGATCTCTGCTTCTTTCAGCTCGAGGATATGGTCAATCTTCGTCACGTAATTATCGGTGAGTTCCTGAATGTCGATGATGGCGTTTTTTTCCAGGTCCTCTGAGATATCGAGATTCTTAATTTCTTTATTGGCCTCTTGTCTGGCACTGCGAACGCTTACTTTGGCATCTTCAGCCTCAGCTTTGGCCTGCTTTACCAGTTGCAATCTTCTCTCTTCAGTAAGCGGCGGAACGTTGATAATAACAAAATCTCCGTTGTTCATGGGGTTGAATCCGAGATTAGCATTCATAATTGCCGATTCAATAACCTGCAGCATACTCTTTTCCCAGGGCTGTACGGAGATCGTACGCGCATCAGGAGTATTGATATTTGAGACCTGAGAAAGCGGTGTTTGAGACCCGTAATAATCTACCATTACCGATGAGAGCATAGCAGGGCTTGCCTTCCCGGCGCGGATCTTAACAAGTTCTTTTTCCAGGTGCGAAATGGCACCATCCATACTTTCTTTGGCTGAATCTACGACAAAACTAACCTCTTCGTTCATAACCTGAATTTAAAAACAAAGTAACACAATTTTTTGAAAAACTAAAGATTTACAACAGTACCAATATTTTGTCCTGACACGATCTTTAGGAGATTTCCTTTTTTGTTCATGTCGAACACCACGATTGGCAATTCATTTTCCTGACTTAAAGTAAAAGCGGTAGTATCCATCACTTTTAATCCCTTTCTCAGCACATCGTTAAATGAGATCTTATCAAACTTAGTTGCTGTTTTGTCTTTTTCCGGATCACTGGTATAAATGCCGTCTACCCGTGTTCCCTTTAGAATTACATCGGCCTCAACCTCAATTGCCCTGAGCACAGCTGCAGAATCTGTGGTAAAATAGGGATTGCCCGTACCTCCACCGAAGATGACAACTCTTCCTTTTTCCAAATGACGCATGGCACGCCTGCGGATAAATGGTTCGGCAACCTCGTTGATTTTGATAGCCGACTGCAGTCGGGTTTGAACCCCTTTGTCTTCAAGGGCACTCTGAAGGGCAAGACCGTTAATTACTGTGGCTAGCATCCCCATATGATCTCCTTGAACGCGATCCATGCCGTTGCTGGCACCCGCAAGACCCCGAAAGATGTTACCTCCCCCGATCACGATGGCAACCTGAACCCCCTTCTCTACTACTTCCTTGATTTCTTCCGCGTAAGCTGAGAGTCGGGTGGGATCAATACCATATTGCTTTTCTCCCATTAAGGCTTCCCCGCTTAGTTTGAGAAGAATTCGTTTGTACGCCATTTTTTTAGTGTGATTTGCAGACAAAAATAGTTAAAATATTCGAGGCGAATCTGTTGGCCTTAATCCGATTTTCCAGATCTTGAACATTAAACTGACATTCGATGTATAAAAGCATTTATGTTTTACCCTCTCCTTAAGACGAGCTTTTGGTTAGGGACAAAAAAAACCGCCTTTAATTACAAAGGCGGTTTAGAATAAAAAAAACTTTTAGTTAGCCTAGAGCAACTCTTTCAAATCCGGTTACTTCCAAATTGGAATCAACAGATTTAACGTATTGAGCTACGCTCTTTTTACTGTCTTTGATAAAATCCTGGTTCACCAAGGTATTGTCTTTAAAGAAGCGCTTGAGTTTCCCCTGTGCGATCTTGTCCAACATCTCTTCAGGCTTTCCTTCCTGCCTCAACTGATCTTTGGCGATTTCAATCTCTTTGTCGATAGTTTCCTGATCAACACCGGATTGATCCAGTGCAACAGGATTCATAGCAGCAGCCTGCATAGCAACATCTTTGGCAGCTACATCTGCTCCATCAACGGCAGCCGATAATCCAACCAGTGTAGCAATTTTATTCCCTGCGTGGATGTAGGATCCTACAAAGGGTGCAGATAACTTCCTGAATCCACCTATTTCGATCTTTTCTCCAATTACTCCTGTTTGTTCGGTAAGTTTTTCCTGAACAGTAATTCCGTTGAAATTGGCCTGAAGAAAAGCGTCCTTATCATCGAATTGTAAAGCTACTTCTGCTAAATCTGTAGCCAGGTTTACAAAAGTCTCATTCTTCGCAACAAAGTCGGTTTCACAGTTCAGAGAGATGATTACTCCAGCCGTTTTATCGTCATTTACTTTGGCGATAGCGGCACCTTCTGAGGAATCCCTGTCGGCTCTCTTTGCGGCGACTTTCTGTCCCTTTTTACGGAGGATCTCGATAGCTTTGTCGAAATCACCTTCGGCTTCAACCAAGGCGTTTTTACAATCCATCATTCCGGCTCCGGTGGTCTTTCTCAATGTATTTACGTCAGCGGCGGTAATTTTTACCATCATAATATTGTTTTTTGAATTGCCAATTCTTGACAATCTGTATGTTATTTTAATTTATTCAACTCCAGCTTTGGTGTTGTCCTGCCATTCTTTTAATTCATCCCATTTGCCATCAGCGGCCATCTTTGCCTGCTTGGGCCAAGATGCCGGGTTTTTTGAAGCATAGCGTGAGCCTGCATCCGCGAGGATGGTCTTAAGATCCTCTTCAGACTTTTCGGCCAACTCTGCAAAAGAGTTGATTCCGGCCTTATTAAAGACCTCAGAAATTTTTGGACCAATGCCTTCAACTTTTGTCAGATCATCAGCTGCTGCCTTTTTTGCTTTTTTAGGAGCTTCTTTCTTGGGAGCTGCTTCCTTTTCATCGGCAACCTTCTCAGCTTTTGGTGCTGCTTTAGCTTTAGGTGCTTTCTCTACTTCTTCCTTGACGGCCTCAGTTTCTTTCTTTTTAGCCTTAGGAGCTTTTGCTTCTTTTCCTTCGCTGGCAGCTTGTTTTTCTGATTTACGTTCAGTTAAACCTTCTGCAACCGCATTGGTTACATGACTCATGATAATTTCGATCGATTTTGATGCGTCGTCGTTAGAAGGGATCACAAAGTCGATTGGCCGCGGGTCAGAATTCGTATCTACCATAGCGAAGATCGGGATGTTCAATTTCTGAGCTTCTTTTACGGCGATATGCTCACGCATTGTATCGACGATAAAAAGTGCACCGGGAAGTCTGGTCATTTCAGAAATTGATCCGAGGTTTTTTTCAAGCTTCGCACGAAGACGATCAACCTGTAAACGCTCTTTCTTAGAGAGGGTATTAAAAGTACCGTCCTTTTTCATCCGGTCAATGGAGGCCATCTTTTTCACCGCCTTACGGATGGTAACAAAGTTGGTTAACATTCCACCTGGCCATCTTTCAGTAATATAAGGCATATTCACATTCGCTACCTTTTCTGCAACGATGTCCTTAGCCTGCTTTTTAGTGGCTACAAATAAAATTTTCCTTCCGGATGCAGCAATTTTCTTTAAAGCTTCTGAGGCTTCTTCGAGTTTAGCTGTGGTTTTGTAGAGGTTGATAACATGGATCCCGTTGCGCTCCATATAAATATACGGGGCCATATTGGGATTCCATTTTCTTGTGAGGTGACCGAAGTGTACACCTGCTTCTAAAAGATCTTTTACTTCTGCTTTTTTTGCCATTTTAATTAGTTTACGTTCTTATGAATTAGCAATGACCGAGTGGTTTTCTGAAACAGAAAGCCTCGATCATTTAGATGCTAAACTAAATTTTTCCAAATCTCACCTTAATTTATTAAGGTTTAAGAGGGGATTCAGAATTTTAATTGTCCCATGACGAGGGACTTTCAATGAACTTGGGTTACTCTATATATGCTCCAATGAGCACGTTTTAATACTATTATCGTTTCGAGAACTGGAATTTCTTACGGGCTTTTTTCTGTCCGTATTTCTTCCGTTCCACCATTCTTGGATCTCTGGTTAAGAGCCCTTCTGGTTTTAATGTCAGTCTGTGTTCAGCGTCAATTTCACAAAGTGCCCTTGACAATGCAAGTCTGATTGCCTCAGCCTGGCCGGTGATTCCACCTCCGTATACATTGACTTTAACATCATAGTTATCTTCATTATTAGTAATAGCAAAAGGCTGCTTTACTTTATACTGAAGAGTAGCGGTTGGAAAGTACTCGGTGAGATCTCGTTTGTTTATTGAAATCGCCCCCTTACCCTTAGAAAGATATACTCGGGCTACAGCCGTTTTCCTTCTGCCAATTTTATGAACTACATCCATTATTTAAGATCGTTAAGTTTTATAGTTGTTGGTTTCTGTGCCTCTTGCTGGTGTTCAGCACCTGCGTAAACTTTGAGGTTTCTGAATAATTCAGCTCCTAATTTGTTTTTGGGAAGCATGCCTTTCACAGCTCTTTCAACCACCGAAGCAGGATTTTTTGCCTTCAGTTCTTCAGCAGTCATGGAACGCTGACCACCAGGGTATCCTGTGTGTCTGATATAGGTCTTGTCCTCCCATTTGTTACCCGACAACTGTACTTTTTCAGCGTTTATAATAATCACATTATCCCCACAATCCACATGAGGAGTGAAGTTGGGCTTGTTCTTCCCTCTCAGAATAATAGCCACTTTAGAGGCTAGTCTTCCGAGCGTTTGTCCATCCGCATCTACCAGCAACCATTGCTTTTGAACGGTAGCCTTATTAGCTGAAACAGTCTTGTAGCTCAATGTATCCACTACGATTTAATTTAAGAATTAAACTTTTCCTTCCCGAATAACGGGCTGCAAATGTACAATTATTAAGTTGAATTACAAATGGTTGTTTTCTACTTTTTAATTTTTTTTTCGACTTTCAGCTAGCTGAAATACAAGAGAAAAACAAAAGAAGAATTCATCATCCGTATAGTGTCTGTCTCTTTTGATATACTTTTCCCGTGAAATGTTCGTTTTTAGGAGTAGATAAAACATAATGATGATGAGAAATACTCTTGTACTTTTCTTAGTAGGCGGATTGATACTAGTTTCGTGTTCAACAGATAAGATGGATGGAACATCGGCTGACGCCATTGTGGGAACATGGGATCTAACCGCCCTTGATATAGATCAGCAAACAGCAAGTGATGAGGAAGAATTCGGACAGGTAATTCTCAGTGAACTATCTGCTGAGAATTGCTACCTGGTAAGCCTTACCTTTAATCAGGATCTTAGCCTGATTACAGAGGATGCTTCCAATTATCTCGAAATCGGAGTCAATGCAGGAGGCACAGGATTAGAAGTTCCTTGTCCTTCTCAGAGGGATACGGAAACGACTACCTACACTTATTCTGACGGAGTCTTAACCTTTGTGGACGAAAACCAGGCCACAGTATCTTTAAATGTCAGCATCGATGGTGGCACAATGATTATCTCCGCTCAGGAACTCGATGTTGAAAATTTCAACGCAGGAGGGGAACTGATCTTTTCCAGAAGATAATTCAATTGAAAGCATAGAATAAATAAGCCCTTCGTAAATGCGAAGGGCTTTTGTATTTCCTAAAAAGAGAAAACTAATGTGCCTCGAGCCAGTTTTCACCAACACCCAGTTCTACATCCAGAGGGACTTTGAGTTTATAGGCAGATTCCATGGAAGTCTTGATCATTTTTTTCACCTTCTCCAATTCGGGCTTAAAAACATCAAAAACTAATTCATCGTGTACCTGCAGCAACATTTTAGTCTTGTAGTTCCCATCCTCTAATTTCTTGTGGATATCGATCATGGCTATCTTAATGATATCTGCTGCACTACCCTGGATTGGGGCATTGATTGCATTTCTTTCTGCAGCGCCCCTAACAACAGCATTGCTACCGTTGATATCCTTCAGGTATCGGCGTCGGCCCAGTACTGTTTGTACGTAGCCGTGTTCCCTGGCAAAATCAACCTGATCGGCCATATACCTTCGCAATTTCGGATAGGTCTTATAATAGGTGTCTATGAGTTCTTTAGCTTCTGTCCTGGAGAGATCGGTCTGATTACTCAACCCAAAAGCCGATACTCCGTATATGATGCCGAAATTTACCGTTTTTGCATTTCCTCTTTGCTCACGAGTCACTTCGCTTAATGGAATATTAAAGACCTTAGATGCCGTTGAAGCATGGATATCCTCTCCGTTTTTAAACGCTTCAATCATAGTGTCCTCATCACTGAGGGCTGCAATGATTCTCAGTTCTATCTGGGAATAATCCGCAGCAAGCAGGGTATAATTCTCATCTCTGGGCACAAATGCCTTCCTTACCTGCCTTCCTCGTTCTGTGCGAATGGGGATATTCTGCAAATTAGGGTTGTTACTGCTGAGTCGGCCTGTAGCTGCCACCGTCTGCATGTAATCGGTATGGACTCTGCCTGTGCTTGCCTCAACCTGGTTGGGCAAAGCGTCTACATAGGTGCTTTTTAATTTGGCCAAACCACGGTACTCTAGCACATCTCTTATGATCTGGTGATCTTTGGCCAAATAGGATAATACATCTTCTGCCGTTGAATACTGCCCGGTTTTGGTCTTTTTAGGCTTATCTACCAATTTTAACTTGTCGAAGAGAATTTCTCCCAGTTGTTTAGGAGAACCGATATTAAAAGTTTCTCCGGCCTCTTCATAAATCTTTTCTTCAAGTGTATTGATATCAGAATTCAATTGCTCCGATAAACTATTGAGGAACGCATGATCCAGATTAATGCCTTCCATTTCCATATCGGCCAACACCCGTAAAAGGGGAATCTCGATATCCTGGAAGAGTTCCATCGTATTAGCCTCCTTTAATTCCTTTTGAAAATGCTGGGCCAGTTGCAGGGTAATATCGGCGTCTTCCACTGCGTATTCTGTCTGCTGTTCCAAAGGAACGTCACGCATGCTAAGCTGGTTTTTGCCTTTCTTGCCTATTAATTCGGTGATTGAAACAGGAGTATAATCGAGATAGGTTTCGGAGAGCACATCCATGTTATGTCGCATATCCGGATTGATAAGGTAATGGGCGAGCATAGTGTCAAAAAGCGGGCCTTTAACATCTACGCCGTACTTCTGCAGTACTTTGATATCGTATTTAAGATTCTGCCCTACTTTTTCTATTTCTGTGGAAGAGAAGAAAGGATTGAGCTTTTCCAGCAAGGCATCGGCTTCTTTTCTCTCCTCGGGAAATGGCAGGTAAAATCCTTTGCCGGCCTCCCAGGAAAATGCAATTCCAACTAATTCGGCCTGCAGAGGATTCAGCGAGGTAGTTTCGGTGTCGAAACACACTTTGTTTTGTTTGATGAGATTCGATAGAAATAATTCAAGAGCCATTCCGGGCTGAATACTCTGATAGACATGTGGTATATCTTTGATCGTTTTTCTACCGGAAACCACGTCAAGAGTGGCCGCATCTGAACCATTATTGCCGAAGAGCGTAAACTGTCCGCTTCCGGCAGCCTGTGCTTCCTGTTTTGCTGTCTCTGTGCTGGTCACCATGGTTGGGGTCCCTTCGGTCTCACCGGAAAATATTTTGATGAATTGCTCCCGAAGCCTTCGAAATTCGAGCTCTTCAAAGATCTCCTGTACCTTTTCATTATCAGGCATTGAGAGTTCGTAGTCCTTGGCATCAAAGTTTACGTCGCAAGTAATGCAAATGGTCGCCAGTTGTTTTGAGAGTCGACCTAATTCCGCATTTTCTTCCACTTTCTCCTTCATTTTGCCTTTCAGCTGGTCCGTACTATCCAGAAGGGTTTCCATGGTACCAAATTGCTCGATAAATTTCTTGGCGGTTTTTTCACCAACTCCGGGCAGACCGGGAATATTGTCACTTGCATCGCCCATCATTCCCAGATAGTCTGTGACCTGCTCAGGTCGCTCTACGCCAAATCTTTTTTGAACTTCGGGAATTCCCCAGATCTCAATGCCATTCCCCATTCTTGAGGGGCGATACATAAAGATATTTTCAGATACCAGCTGTCCGAAATCCTTATCCGGAGTGACCATAAATACCTTATATCCTTCTTTTTCGGCTTGTTTAGCCAGCGTACCGATAATATCATCCGCCTCAAGCCCCGACACTTCCACACTGGGAATATGCATTGCTTTTAAGATCTTCTGAATAAAGGGTACGGCTATTTTTATGGCGTCGGGCGTCTCATCCCTGTTGGCTTTATATTCGGGGTACAATTCGGTTCTTTCCGCGCTGCCGTCCTTGTCAAAACACACAGCGAGGTGATCGGGTTTTTCCCTTTTGATCACATCGAAAAGAGAATTCATAAAGCCCATGATGGCAGAGGTATCCATCCCTTTAGAATTGATCCTGGGGTTCTTGATCAAAGCGTAATAACCCCTGAAGATTAACGCATAGGCGTCGAGTAAAAAAAGTCGTTTCTGGTCGGACATAAATCAATTTTTAGACAAGAATTCAAAGCTACAAAGAATCTAAGCCATCTTAAAGGATCAGTTTTTAATATAACTCTCGGCCGGGATGTTTTGATGTCCCTCTTCCGTGTATTTGCGATATGAAAACCCCGGATGAATACAATATGCACCGGTCTCCCCGGACTTGTTTATCGCTATAAAACCAATCTGGATATCTCTGTAATTCTCCTTTTTGGCAATTATTCGTTTCACTCCCTCCTCACAGGCTTCCTGTGGCGACTTGCCTTGCCTCATTAATTCCACAATAAGAAAGCTGCCTACGGTGCGTACTACCTCTTCGCCCATACCAGTGGCCGTGGCTCCACCTATTTCATTATCTACGAAAAGCCCTGCGCCAATTATGGGAGAATCACCTACCCGTCCTGCCATTTTATAGGCCATCCCACTGGTTGTACAGGCCCCTGCTATATCCCCGTCAGAATCGATAGCCAGCATGCCTATGGTATCGTGATTTTCAATATTGATCACGGGTTCGTACCTGGAAGTTGTTTTCCATTCGTCCCATTCCTTTTTTGACTTTTCCGTTAAAAGTTGTTCTTCGGGGAAACCCATTTCCAGGGCGAATTGCCTGGCACCATCACCGGCAAGTATCACATGGGGGGTTTCTTCCATAACCTTACGCGCCACCGAAACCGCATGGACAACATCCTGTAGGTATACTACCGCCCCGCATCGACTTTTCTTATCCATGATACAGGCATCGAGAGTTACTTTCCCGTCCCTGTCTGGTCTGCCTCCCTTGCCAACTGATTGGTTAGTCTCGTCTGCCTCTTCTACCATGACCCCTTGCTCAACGGCATCCAGTGAATTTCCTTCCCCCATCAGAACATCAAAGGCTTTAGCGGTGGCGTTGGGAACATCCCAGGTAGCGATGACAATCGGTTTCTTTGTGCTTAGATTTGCTGTAACTGTCTGAGTTTTACTTTCAGGTCCACATGAAGCAGCTAACGAGCTACCTATCAGAGCAGCGCCTCCAAGGCTTGAGTTTTTTAAGAACTTTCTTCTTTTCATACATTGAGGTTGATTACTTTTATAAGCTTAAAGATAGGGAATATGATAGTAGAAGTCTGCGCGAATTCACTGGAGTCGGCCCTTAACGCAGAACGAGCAGGAGCCCGGAGAATTGAGCTTTGTGCAGAACTTTCTGCCGGGGGAATTACACCGTCCTACGGCCTCATCAAATGTGTTAAGGAAGTACTTAATATCCCGGTACATATTCTAATAAGACCCAGAAGTGGCGACTTTACTTATTCTGAGGCAGATTTTAAGACTATGCTTGAAGATATTGATGTTTGCCGAGCCCTGCATGTTGATGGAATAGTCTCTGGGGTTTTAAGTCAGGATGCCGAAGTAGATTGGGAGCGGACTCAAAAACTTATCGAACAAAGCGGAGCATTGTCTTTTACATTTCACCGCGCATTCGATTGGGTGAACGATCCTTTGCCAACTCACCTCCAATTACAGCAGATGGGTGTGGATACCATACTGTCTTCAGGGCAGGCAAATACGGCTATAGAGGGTATTGGTCTATTATGCCAACTCAATGAGCAGGCAGAGGGATGTACGATAATGCCCGGAGCTGGCATTACCGATAAGAATGCACACATTTTTAAAAACAGGGAGTTTAAAGCCATTCACCTGTCTGCCACAAAAATTGTCGCTAATACAACATCGGAACCTACTCTATCTATGTCGTCTTCCAGGACAATTAAAGAGAATGAAGTGCTGCTCACAGATGTGGAATTATTGAAAAAAGTAGTTCAAACCGTTAATTAAGTCTAAAACAGGAACTCGGGACTGGGGTAATAAAATATATTTGTAAAAAAGAGTTATGCTTCGATGGATTGTTTTTTTAGCCATTTATATTTTGATGGGATACTATTCCCTCCAGGCTATAAAAACGGCATCCCGATTTCCATGGGTTTATTATTCCTTTATGGCCTTAGGCCTTCTGGTCTTAGGAAATTTTATTTACCAATTTACCTTCGGGGATAATGACGGTAGTGTCCTCAACAGACCTAGAAGCTATGCATTTGGCTTTGTGATTGCGATGATGACCTTTGAGATCATTACCATCATTTTTCTGTTTTCCGAAGATATTTTTAGGCTGATCTCAGGTGGTATTCAAAGGGGATTTGGCTCCTCCACCGAATTTAGCCTGCCTGCGCGCAGAAGATTTTTAAGCATATTGGCTATGGGCATTGCTGCAGTGCCTTTTGGCGCTTTGCTCTACGGGATGTATCGTGGGAAATACAATTTTCAGGTACTGAGTTACGAGCTCGAATTTGAAGACTTACCCGATGCCTTTCACGATTATCAGATCACTCAGATTTCTGATCTCCACAGTGGCAGCTTTGACAATCGCAAAAAAATAGAATACGCCGTAAACCTCATTAATCAACAAGAAAGCGATGTAATTCTGTTCACCGGCGACATGGTTAATAACAGGGCAATTGAGATGGACCCTTGGAAAGATCTTTTTTCGACACTCAACGCTAAAGATGGAAAATTTTCAATTCTCGGGAATCACGACTATGGTGATTACGTAGAATGGGAGCCGCGTAGTTTAAAAGAGGAGAATCTCAATATTCTTAAGAATATCCAATCAGAAATGGGTTTTGATCTGTTGCTCAATGAGCATCGTTACCTTCAGAAAGGGCAAGACAAACTGGCTTTGGTGGGTGTAGAAAACTGGGGTAGGGGAGGTTTTAAAAAAGCAGGAGACCTGAAAAAAGCCGTAAGTGGAATTAATAAGAATGATTTTAAGATCCTTATGAGTCATGATCCCTCTCATTGGGAAGATGTGGTCATCCACGATGATTATCATTATCATTTAACCCTCAGTGGTCATACTCACGGGATGCAGTTTGGAATTGAAATTCCTGGATGGGTCAAATGGAGTCCGGTAAAATGGCGATATAAGTACTGGGCTGGAATTTATGAAGAGTTAGGGCAGTATATCAACGTCAATCGGGGTTTTGGCTTTTTGGGGTATCCCGGACGAGTAGGGATCTGGCCTGAAATCTCTGTGATCCGACTCAAAAAGAAAGGCCTTGCATAAAGAATTCAATAAGAGGATATCTACAAAAGATGTGCTTTTATTAGCTTTTTGACAATTTTTCTTACTTTTGATTTATAACCCAACTTGAAACTATGTCTAAATTCGGTGAACTGATAGATCTCAATGTTCCGGTACTCCTTGATTTCTATGCTGAATGGAACGAACAATCCACTTCAATGCACCCGGTGCTCAGGGATGTCGCAGCCGCTTTGGGCGACAAAGGCAAGGTGATCAAAATTGACGTCGACAAGAACAAAGAGCTTTCCCAGGCCTTGCGTGTAAAAGGCCTGCCTACCTTAATGATCTACAAGAAGGGCGAAATGGTATGGCGTCAAAGTGGAGAACAGGATGCGAACACCTTAATCGGTATCCTGAACGAGTACATCTAGACTTCTTCCAAATTTAAAGAAATCCAAACGGTAAAGATCTAATTCCCGGGATCGGTGACCTCTTCTACCTCAGTGGCATCTTCCACAATGGTATCCGATACAGGCATAGTATCTATCAGATCTCCTTCGGGTAGATTTTCTTCAGGCAATTCCTCGAGAATATCCTCCTGGTAGAAATGACTGAACTGGTCGATATGGTCATTGAAGATGGCAGTTTCGATTTCGGCCATTTCCCTGTCGTTATTTTCTATCAGGATGTCAATGATCCTTCTATAGCCTTCCATATCGCCGATAATATCTTCCAGATTATTGTACTGTTCGTCCAGAGGCGTGCCCTGGTAATAGTTGAGCCTACTTTGGTAGATCGATTTTAATTTTTCGAAGAGTTCCCTTGCTTTCTGTGTTTCACCCACCTTGTAATACCCGTCGAAGAAAGGTTCCACAAAAGTGTAAAAACCGTAGTACTCCACAGGAAGATTTTCCATAGTAAGGTCGATGATCTCCTTGGCTTTATCGATCTTGTTTTCATTGATCAGAGCCTCCACCAAACGAGCCAGATTACTCCTGAGGGAAAGTCCCTGCGTTCGGGTCTGGGTATCGTGGTAAATATCTGAACTGCCCGAATTTCCCCATTCCCAACCTTTTACAATCCTGTACATCTCGTCGGTATCAATCCGCCCCATTTCATAAGAACTTGGATTTTGTGTTTTGATAGGCACGAGTTTATAGGCCATTCCCTCGAGTTGCAAATAGTCCTTCATCCAGATATACTCGGCTTTGTCAAAGCTTCCCCCTGAAAAATAGATAGGTCTTTTCCAATCGTTGTTGGCCATAATATCGAGCATCATGATTCGATTCTTAGGCAAGGCCTGTGGCAGGTCAATATCGATGTAATCGACAATAAGGGCTGAATCTTTTTCCTTCACAAGTCCGGACTCCAAAACGTTCTTTTTATTCACCGGAATCCTGATTTTGTTCGTTGGGTAGTATACCAGATCCAGAGTACTTTCTGAATAACCACTGAGATCGGCGCCTTGTTTCTCCAGCAGGGAGCCGAGTTTAGTCTGGGGGTTATTACTCCCAATCCAGTTCATAAAGTCTTTGATATCCCATCGTTTATCCGTGATGCCCTGATAGTAGATAACATCCCTGTTCCCGTAACGATACAGGTTGTGTGTAAGCTGGGAAGGAATAGGATCACTTCTGTAAGCTTTCCTCTTCATTTGATCAACATACCAGTCTGTAGCAAAAAGGCTGGTACAGATCACTCTTACATCATTTCGGTAACCTTCAATTTCCTGGACATACCACAGCGGGAAGGTGTCGTTATCACCAATAGTAAACAGCATAGCCCCTGCCTCTTCCTGACAGGAATCCAGATAGGCCTTGGCAGCAGCCCTTGCCGTGTATTTGCCCGAACGGTCATGGTCGTCCCAATTCTGGTACGCCATCACTCCCGGAACGCTAAGCAGACATATAAGAGTGATCAGCGGTGCCCAGACTTTGGGTTTGATAAGTTTACTGAATTCCTCGTAAAGGCCGTAAACCCCGACGCCTATCCAAATTGCAAAAATATAAAATGATCCCACCAGGGAATAATCCCTTTCCCGGGGCTGGAAGATATAGGGGTTGGTATAAAATTGAATGGCAAGTCCCGTAAAAATAAAAAAGACAAATAGCACCCAGAATTGTTTTGGATCCTTGGAGATTTGAAAAACAAGGCCAATGATCCCGAGGAGCAAGGGGAGGAAAAAATAGGTATTTCTCCCTTTGTTTTCCAGTACGTCCTTAGGCAGGTTTTCCTGGCTGCCCAGTCTCAGGCTGTCTATAAAACCAATACCGCTCAACCATTCTCCGTTTCCGTTATAACGTCCCTGTACATCGTCTTGTTTTCCTACGAAGTTCCACATAAAATAGCGCCAGTACATATATCCGAATTGAAACTGTACCATGTATTTGATATTCATCCAGAGGGAGGGAGGTTGTACTTCCAGGTATTCCCCAAATTGTCTCAGGAAACTGATGTATTGAGCCTCGTCAATTTCACCATTGGCATAACCTACCTTAACCTGATTGACCGCTTTTTGTAATTCCTCATTACTGGTGGTCATCCGAAACTCGAGCGGCCCAAAAAACTTCATGTAATTCTCAGCGTGCTGATCACTCCACAATCTGGGAAGCAAGCCCTGATGAGCTTCATTTGGACCCTGAATGGCACCCTTGTATTTGTTCACTATAATATACTTTCCTAGGGCTTCATCTTTTTCGTATTTGGGCTTGTCGTCCCGGTCCTCGCCGGGAGGCGCAAAGGCATCAGAATAATAAGTGCCGTATACAGGACTGTCTACTCCGGGATATTGTTCCCTGTTGTAATACGCTAACAGTGATCTGGCATCCGAAGGATTGTTTTCATTGATCACCACATTGGCATTGGCCCGGATGGGCAGCATCAGCCAGGAAGAAAATCCTAGTAGAAGAAACATCCCGCAAAGCACAAGGGTATTCGCTCTTATATAATTGTTTTTTCGCGTATATCTCAAAGCGTAATAAAACACACCTATAAAGATCAGCCCCATGATAATGGTGCCCGAATTAAAAGGAAGACCTATACTATTGATAAAGAAAACCTCACTCCAGCCAAATAGCTTTAGCACATAGGTAAGGGAGAATTTATAGACGAGCATTAGTACGGCGATGACCGCGATATTTGCCAGTAAAAAATTCTTGACAGTTGTCTTTTTGTATTTCTTGAAATAGTAAAGCAGCCCGATAGATGGGATAGCTAAAAAGCCCATAAATTGTATCCCAAAGGTGAGTCCAACAACAAATGAAATCAATACGAGATACTTGTTTCCTCTGGGATGGTCCAGGTTATCGGTCCATTTCAGGCCTAGCCAAAGGAGGAGCGACATGATAAAACTAGCCATGGCGTAGACTTCCGTTTCTACAGCATTGAACCAAAAACTATCAGAAAACGTAAGTGCCATAGAACCTACCAGACCGCTGCCCAAAACAGCGATTGCTTTGGCGTCAGTTAATGCTTCTGAGCCTGAAATCAATTTTCTTGTGAGATTGGTGATGGTCCAGAACATAAAAAGAATGGTGAATGCACTTGAAAAAGCAGACATATAGTTTACCATTCTCGCCACCTGATCGGCCTCCAGGGCAAACATGGCAAAGAAAGCACCAATAATTTGAAATAGGGGAGCACCGGGGGGGTGGGCAACCTGCAATTTTGCTGAAGTTGTAATATATTCTCCGGCATCCCACCAACTACCTGTAGGTTCAACCGTAAGGCCGTAAACAATAAGGGCTATAAAAAAGACTCCCCATCCCGTTAGAGAGTCCCATTTACTAAAATTCTTCGATATCATTAGGTCTTACTTTTACCAACAGGAGCGAAATTACTAATTAAAAAATTTATTGGGATTAATATTTGTTAAACCTTTAACGTGGAGCACTTGTCACTAACAGGAGGATTGTATTTAAAAATATTTGTGCAAACGAAACTTTGTCTTAAATTTGCACGCTCTTAAGCATCATTGGCCTATGGTGTAATTGGCAACACAGCTGGTTTTGGTCCAGTCGTTCTAGGTTCGAGTCCTAGTAGGCCAACAGCAGAGCTCAAAGACCCATCGTGAAAGCGATGGGTTTTTACGTTTCAGGATCTTCTTCAATGGGGTCAAGGCTATCTGCCTCAGGGGTAGTATCTGATCCTTCCAGGATAACTGTAGTCGGTTCCTCGTCTAGAATTTTCTTTTCGTCATCAGCCAGGTCCATCAGGGTCTTCGTTTTCTTTTTATCCTTTATCATTGCCCAGGTCATGATCAGGCTGGTACCAATAATAACAAAGAGAAGGATGCCGGGTTCAAAGGTGGCAATTTGTGCTTCCACCGGGATCGCGTAAAAAAGAAGGACCGTAATTAAACCCCTTGGAGCGATAAAAAGTTGAGGTAAAATATCGCTGCCGTAAAATGTCCGAAGAATAACGAAGCGCACAACATATATAGATATGATGATCAGTAAGCTAATCAGCGCAACGGTAAAACTAAAAAGGGAGGCAATGGCTATAGTGAGACCAAAAATGACAAAGAAAAATGTCCTCACCACAAATGCCGTTTCCAGAGTTACAATATGCAACTCGTGATAAATGCGATGCGCCTTTTCATGATCCAGGAAAGTGGCGAATTTCCCCCGGAAGAACAATTTCATATTTGCAATGACCAGACCAAAGATCAAAATGATCAAGAGGGAGGACAAGTGCAATTGTTTACCTATGGCGTATAATAGGAGTAAAACCGCGATCAGCAGAAATAGTTTGGCCTGACTCTTAATGGTCTGGAACACCAGGATGATGGCGTAACTGGCTATGATCGAAATAACAATAGTTAAAACTATATTCAGGGCAAAGCCAACTGCACCGCCTTGTGAGGCCGGATTCATCTCACCCACCAGAAAATAGAACATCATAATCCCCATGATATCAGAAAAGGTACTCTCGTAAATGTGAAATTCCTTTTTGGACGGTACCAGTCCGCTTACGCTGGGAATGATGATGGCGCTTGATAGAATCGACAAAGGCGTTGCGTAAAGCCAGGCCGACTGCATGCTCATATCCGGGACAAACTGATGCAGTATAAGAGCTGCGAGGTATGCAGACCCCAGCAGTCCGATAAGCGCAACAGCCATCGATTTGAGAATGGGAACCAGTTTTTCCTTTTTAAGTTCTAGTTCAAGGGCTGCCTCCAGGACAATCATTATTAGTCCGATTATTCCCAGGACCTCAAGGGCAGGAAAAAAATCGACCTCGTCTGATGTAAAATAGGAGAGGACAAATTGCAAGATCACCCCGAGGAAAATCAGTAAGAGGACGGAAGGAATATTTGTCCTTTTTGAAATTCCATTGAAAATAAACGAGAGGATCAGGATAACAGATGCCTCGATTATAATATTGTAAGAAGAGAAAACATCCATGCCCGGAAGTTGATTAGGGAGTTTATATGTAAAATAAAAGTACAACTTAATCTAGAATACAAGGGCACTGCACACTTTTTTTATAATTCCTCCTGACTGCTTTTTGAGATAGAAAGATTAATAAAAAATATGTATATTTGCACGACCAAAAGGATAGTAAAGTATTCATGAGGGGACAATTTAGTCCCCTCTTTTGTTACTTATATTTATGTTGAAGGAACAGGCAGAGGCTTTATTGGACGGGGTTTTAAAGGAGCATCCGGAACTATTTCTTATCGATTTTACCGTGAGTTCGGCCAATCAGATCAAGGTAGTAATTGATGGAGATAAGGGTGTGAACCTGGAAGATTGCATGACAGTGAGCAGGGCCATAGAGCATAACCTGGATAGGGAAGCCATTGATTTTTCACTGGAAGTGACTTCTCCCGGGGCCACCGAACCACTGACAATGCCCCGACAGTTTGGAAAAAATATTGGAAGAATACTAGAGGTGAAAACCTCTGACACTACCGTAAAAGGAACTTTGGTTTCTACAGCAGAGGAAGGAATAACACTGGAATGGAAAGCGAGGGAACCCAAACCTATCGGGAAGGGTAAAACCACAGTTTTAAAAAGCAAGGTAGTCCCCTTTTCAGAAATACTAAAAGCGAACGTAGTACTTAAATTTTAATTTTAGATCAGAATGGAAAATATTGCATTGATCGAATCATTCTCGGAATTCAAAGATGATAAATTCATCGACCGGGTAACCCTGATGGCAATTTTAGAAGATGTATTCAGAAATGCCCTCAAGAAAAAATTTGGATCGGATGATAACTTTGATATCATCATCAATCCTGATAAAGGGGATTTGGAGATTTGGAGAAACCGTGTCGTGGTTGTAGATGGAGAGGTAGAAGAGCCAAATGAACAAATATCACTTTCAGAAGCCAGGAAAATTGAACCTGATTTTGAAGTTGGGGAAGACGTTTCAGAAGAAGTGAAACTGATCGATCTTGGGAGGAGAGCTATTCTCGCGCTCAGACAAAATCTGATCTCTAAAATCCACGAGCACGACAACACAACCATATACAAGCAATTCAAAGATCTCGAAGGTGAGATTTATACGGCTGAGGTTCATCATATCAGACATAAGGCCATCATTCTGCTCGATGACGAAGGCAACGAAATAATCCTTCCTAAAGACAAGCAAATTCCTTCTGACTTTTTCAGGAAAGGGGACAATGTGAGGGGGATCATTGAAAGTGTGGAGTTAAAAGGGAACAAGCCTATGATTATTATGTCCCGGACATCTCCCATCTTTTTGGAGCAATTGTTTTTCCAGGAAATTCCTGAAGTATTTGACGGCCTTATCACGATTAAGAAAGCGGTCCGGATTCCCGGAGAAAAGGCGAAAGTGGCTGTTGATTCCTACGATGACCGAATTGATCCGGTTGGAGCGTGTGTAGGAATGAAAGGATCTCGTATTCACGGGATCGTAAGAGAGCTGGGCAATGAGAACATCGATGTGATCAACTGGACGAATAATCCTCAACTTATGGTTACCCGATCCTTGAGTCCTGCAAGAGTGTCAACGGTAAAATTAAATGACGAAAACATGACCGCCCAGGTCTACCTGAAGCCAGAAGAGGTTTCCAAAGCGATAGGTAGGGGAGGACACAACATACGTTTGGCGGGGCAGTTGACCGGATACGAGATTGATGTCTTCAGAGAAGGCGTTGAAGAAGACGTGGAGCTCACGGAATTCTCAGACGAAATTGAAGGCTGGGTTATTGAAGAATTAAAGAAAATTGGCCTGGATACAGCTAGAAGTGTTTTGGAACAGGATGTAGAAGATCTTGTAAAAAGGACCGATCTCGAGGAAGAAACCATACTTGATGTGGTGCGTATCCTAAAGGCCGAGTTTGAAGATTAAGCTATATATTAGCGAAAAAAAATAAGAGAGTAAACAGTATTTATGGCAGACAGTGCGACAATAAGGCTTAATAAAGTTCTGAGAGAACTTAACATCTCCCTGGATAGGGCGGTTGATTTCCTTGCCTCCAAAGGGCATGAAATTGACGCGCGTCCTACTACGAAAATTTCGGAGGAGGTTCATCAGGTTCTCTTGGATGAATTCCAAACCGACATGAGCAAGAAGGTTGCTTCTATCGAAGTTGGGGAGGAAAAGCGTAAAGAGAAAGAGGCTATAAGACTGCAACTCGAACAGGAACAGGAAGAAAGACGTCTGGCTCGTGAAAAGAGAGCCGCAGCCTCCGAAGTGGTCAAAGCCAAGGCTGATCTTTCAGGCCCGAAAATGGTGGGCAAGATCGATCTGGAAAAAGATAAGAAAGCCAAAGCGAAAGCGAAAGAAGAGGTTGCAGAGCCGGAAGCTCCTGCTGAAACTGAAGCTAAAAAGGAGTCCGCCCCAGCTGCAAAACCTGCCAAGAAAAAAGCGAAAGCAGCAAAACCAGCAGAGAAAAAGGCTAAAGAAGAGGAGAAAGAGGAAAAGCCGGAGGCAATTGAAACGAATTACCAAAAACTCTCGGGCCCTAAGATAATGGGGGATAAGATAGACCTCACCAAGTTTGAAAAGCCCAAAAAGAAAAAGGAAGCCTCTTCTAAGCCAGATCCAAAGGACAGAAAGAAAAGAAGAAAAAGAATAATCAGTGATTCCGGCCCCCGTGGCGGAAGACGTGGCAGAGCCGGTGATAAAAGGGGATCCAGAGCTGGTGTAACTTCTAAGGTGGAGCCCACTGAGGAAGAAGTACAAAAACAGGTTAGGGAAACTCTTGAAAAGCTTCAAGGCAAGTCTAAGAAAGGCAAAGGGGCAAAATACAGGAGAGACAAAAGAGATCAACACAGGCAACAATCTGAAAAGGATCTCGAGCAACAGGAATTGGACAACAAAGTCCTTAAGGTTACCGAGTTTGTAACGGTTGGTGAAGTGGCAACAATGATGGATGTCCCTACTACTCAGATCATCTCGGCCTGTATGTCGCTAGGGATCATGGTAACCATGAATCAGCGACTTGACGCGGAAACCCTGTCAATTGTTGCAGATGAATTTGGCTATGAGGTCGAGTTTGTGACTGCCGATATTGAAGAATCTATTGAAGAAGAGGTAGATGCGCCCGAAGATCTTGAGTCCAGAGCACCTATTGTTACGGTCATGGGACACGTAGATCACGGTAAGACCTCCCTTTTGGATTACGTAAGACAGGAAAATGTAATTGCCGGAGAGAGTGGTGGAATTACCCAGCATATAGGTGCCTATGGTGTGCAATTGGAGAACGGTCAAAAAATCGCTTTCCTCGATACTCCGGGTCACGAAGCCTTTACCGCGATGCGGGCAAGGGGAGCACAGGTAACAGATATCGCTATCATCGTAATTGCAGCTGATGATGACATTATGCCTCAGACCAAGGAAGCGATAAGTCACGCCCAGGCAGCGGGAGTACCTATTGTTTTCGCAATCAACAAAATAGACAGACCCAACTCCAATCCTGACAAAATCAAGGAAGGCTTGGCTGCAATGAATCTTCTGGTTGAAGACTGGGGAGGAAAAATACAATCACATGACATTTCGGCCAAGACGGGCGAAGGTGTAAAGGAATTGCTTGAGAAAGTTATTCTTGAAGCCGAATTGCTCGAGTTGAAGGCCAACCCGGATAAGCTCGCAACAGGAACTGTTGTAGAAGCCTTTCTCGATAAGGGAAGAGGTTACGTTTCCACGGTTTTAGTCCTTGCGGGAACATTGAAAATTGGAGATTATGTCTTGGCGGGAACTTGCAGTGGAAAAGTAAAAGCAATGCAAGACGAACGCGGTAATTCAGTTGATGAAGCCGGTCCGTCTACCCCGATTTCTATTCTGGGATTAGACGGAGCTCCACAGGCTGGTGACAAATTCAACGTCCTGGACGACGAGCGTGAAGCAAAGCAAATCGCTGCGAAAAGAAGTCAGTTACAGAGAGAGCAATCGGTTAGAACACAACGACATATCACACTTGACGAGATCGGACGTAGAATTGCTTTAGGTGATTTCAAAGAATTGAACATCATTCTCAAAGGGGATGTGGATGGTTCTGTGGAAGCACTTACGGATAGTTTCCAGAAACTGTCCACCGACGAAATACAGGTGAACATCATTCACAAAGGTGTGGGTGCGATCACTGAATCTGATGTGCTCCTCGCTTCTGCTTCTGACGCAATTGTTATTGGATTTAACGTGAGACCTATGGGTAATGCACGGGATATTGCAGATAAAGAAGAGATCGATATCAGGATGTATTCCATCATATATGATGCCATCAACGATCTCAAAGATGCGATGGAAGGTATGTTATCCCCCGAGATCAAAGAAGAGATTACCGGAACTGCCGAGATCAGGGAAACCTTTAAGATCTCCAAGATCGGTACTATTGCGGGATGTATGGTGACCAGCGGTAAAATTTTCAGAAACTCCAATATCCGACTCATCAGGGATGGTGTAGTGATCTATACGGGAACGCTGGCGTCTCTAAAACGTTTTAAAGACGATGTGAAGGAAGTAAGCAAAGGATACGATTGTGGACTCCAGATCAAGAATTACAACGATATCAAGGAGAATGACATTGTTGAAGCCTTTCAGGAAGTCGCCGTTAAAAAGACCTTGTAAGAGCGATGAACTCAAATACAAAACCCTTGCTTACGGCAAGGGTTTTTTTATGGCTTTAGGCGTCTATTGTCAATTATTGGAAATAGGTTTGAGGATAATAGACTGCGGATATTTCTTTCGCACTTCGGCAAAAGTCCGCTCCACGTCGAGCTTGTTCTTAAAACGACCTAAATGTACCCTGTAAGTGGGTGAATCAAAGATAATCTTGGTGTCGAACTGTGGAAAATCTACAGAAGAATCATCTTGGAGTTCGGTTGCTTCGGCATAGCTTCCAAAACCGATCTGAATAGTGTAATACGCAGTTTTGGAATTGATTTTTTTGTAGAGATCAAGCAGCTTTGTGATCTCAGGATCTTGTTCAACTGTGACTACCCCGTTTTGCGCTTGACTTAAGAAGGGGACAAGTACCAGAAGCAAGGTGTATAAGGCGTTTTTCATAGGGCGTAATGATTGAAATTATAAGCTATTGACAAAGGTAAATCATTAGGGGTTAAACAGAATAGGGAAAGCTTATTTAGAATAGGTATAAATTATAAATTATCGATAGTTAAGGATTTCCCAAATAAAGTCAATGTCGTATTTTTGACCCCAATAAAATTGGCGATAAACTTCTATTTTTACTAGCATAAAGAAATTATCGTGCCAATGTTTCGATAGAAATAATTTCAATATGAAAAAGGTTCCGTACCGCAATCAGATTTCTACATTTTTCGGGATTTTCGCAGTAGTTCTACTACTTACTTCAAACTTTTCATTCGCTCAAGATCAGGCTGTTGCCACAGCCGAAACCGAAGAGGCAGCGACTGAAACAGCTGAAGGAGGTGATGCTGTGAAGGGGAAACAGCTGTTCAATCAGAATTGTGCGGCTTGCCACGCTTTAAACAGGAAGATGACAGGGCCTGCCTTGGCCAACGTGGAAACCAGACTGGCAGAAGAAGAAGGACTTGACAAAGAATGGATGTATGCCTGGATTAAGAATAGTGCAGGGTTGATTGCCTCCGGTGATGCCTACGCGAATAAAATATACGAGGAATACAACCAGGCGGCAATGACCGCATTTCCTACCCTCAGCAATGAGGATATCGATAATATTCTGGCTTACACAGCAGCTCCGCCACCTGCTCCCGTTCAAGCCGTAGCTACTGTTGCAGAGGCTGCCGGAGGTGCTCCAACCTCAGGCATTACAAACGAGGTGATCTTAGGAGCTCTTGTTTTGATCTTTGGACTCCTTGTAATGATGCTGATCCTGGTAAATACTACCCTGAGAAGAATCGCCGAGGCAAATGGGGTAGTGGTAGAAAAAGCGAAAGCCGAAAAAAGAACACCGATCTGGAAGGCATTTGCACAAAATCAGTTCCTGGTTTTAGTTTCGACCATTTTTCTTCTTCTCGCCAGTGCGTACTACGCCTACGGTTGGATGATGCAAATTGGGATAGATCAGGGGTATCAGCCCATACAGCCTATCCATTATTCGCACAAGATCCACGCAGGAGCTAACAAGATTGAGTGTAAATATTGTCATTCCTCTTCAAGGGTATCAAAGCACTCTGGGATCCCATCGCTTAACGTGTGTATGAATTGCCACAAGTCGATTTACGAATACAAAGGTAATCCTGAAGGTCCAACTCCGGAAGATCTGGCCAACGGCTACACTAATGAATTCTACACGGCTGAGATTAAAAAGCTCTATAAAGCAGTAGGTTGGAATGAAGAAGAACAAAGGTATACAGGAGAGTCTAAACCCGTGGAATGGGTTAGAATCCACAACTTGCCAGACCTCGCTTATTTTAATCACTCACAACACGTAACTGTTGCGGGAATAGAATGTCAGACCTGCCACGGCCCGGTGGAAGAGATGGAGATTATGTACCAATACTCTCCGCTCACTATGGGATGGTGTATCAATTGTCACAGAGAGACTAATGTCAATGTGGAGGACAATGCGTACTACGAAAAGATCCATGAGGCATTATCAGAGAAATATGGGGTTGAGAACCTGACTGCGGCACAACTTGGCGGACTCGAATGCGGTAAGTGTCACTATTAAGAACAAATCAAAGAAGCTAATTACAGATAGATCGTATGGCATCAAATAAAATATACTGGAAAAACGAGGCGGACCTTGCTCCTGCTGATTCCAATATTCAGAAGCTAAGAAATAACGAGTTTCCTGAAGAAATTCCGGTAGATGAATTTCTGGGAGATAAGCAGCGTCTGTCAGATTCTAAAACCAACAGGAGGGATTTTCTTAAATACGTTGGTTTTAGTACCGCAGCAGCTTCCCTTGCTGCTTGTGAAGGTCCTGTAATTAAATCGATTCCCTATGTGGTACAACCAGAGCAGATTATACCTGGGGTGGCCAACTATTACGCCACCACTATGGCCAATGGATTCGATTTTGCCAGTATTCTGATCAAGACCAGAGAGGGACGACCAATAAAAGTTGAAAATAACAAAGAAGCAGCTACCAATGGTGGCGCCAATGCCAGAGTACAGGCTTCCGTACTTTCTTTATACGATAGCACAAGACTTCAGGGGCCATTGTCAAATGGGGAGCCCGCTGAATGGGCTGTCCTCGATGCCTCCGTTAAAGCTAAGCTTGGAGCGCTCAATGGGTCAGGAAAACAGGCAGTTTTCCTAACTCAGACCTATGCAAGCCCTTCGACAGAAAAACTTATAGCCGAATTTATTGCAGCCAATCCCAATGCAAAGCACATCACTTACGATGCCATATCTGAGGATGCCGCATTAGACGCTTTTGAAATGACTTTCGGAGAAAGAGCACTGGCTGATTATCATTTTGAAAAAGCTGATCTTATTGTCTCTTTCGGTGCTGATATTCTTTCAGACTGGCAGGGCGGTGGCTACGATGCCGGATATTCCAGAGGACGAGTTCCTAAAAACGGGAAGATGTCAAGGCATATTCAGTTTGAAGCCAATATGTCGCTGAGCGGTGCGAATGCCGATCAAAGAGTACCCCTTAAACCTTCTGAACAGAAAAAAGCCTTAGCCGCTTTATACGGGATGCTTAACAATAGTAGAGTGAGCACTGACCTGAGCGAAGGTACCTTGGCTATGGTTAACAATATTGCCACTGAAATCAGGAGCAAAGGCAGTAAAGCCGTTGTCGTCAGTGGTTTGGATGATGTGAATGCGCAACGCGTAGTCCTGGCAATCAACGAAATGTTGGGAAGTGAAGCCTTTGATCCTCAGGCACCAAAATATATCAGGAAAGGAAATGTTTCTGAAGTACAGCAGCTGATTGCTGACATGAACGCCGGGAACGTTGGTTTATTGGTAATGGATGGAGTCAATCCGATGTTTACTTTGCCCAATGCTGACGAATTTGCGACAGGAATTGAAAAAGTTGAACTCTCAGTTACGTTCTCAACAAACTGGAACGAAACCACAGAGCGCAGTCAGTTTACCGCTGCAGCTAACCATTACCTAGAGTCGTGGGGAGATGTTCAGATCAAAAAAGGTCATTACAGCCTGATGCAGCCCACGATCAAAGAATTATTTGACACCCGTCAATTCCAGCAAGCATTGCTGAACTGGATGGGGAGTGATCAAAGCTATTACGACTATATCAAGGCTCATTGGACCGAGTCGGTACTCGGTTCTGATTCCTGGAACAAAGCCTTACACGATGGAATTTACTCTGTCGCAGTTACAGAAACAACAACCGAAGCAGAGACCTCTGGGGAGACTACTTCTATGAACGATGTCTTATCTCAGGCAGTTCAGAACCTCGCGTCTACTTCATCCGAAGGAATGGAGCTTGTATTGTACTCCAAAGTGGGTATGGGAGACGGACAGCAGGCCAACAACCCATGGCTTCAGGAATTCCCCGATCCCATTACCAGGGTATCCTGGGATAACTATCTTACCCTTTCAAAAGCAGATGCCAATCAATTAGGCCTGGTTAATGAGACGGTAGCCAATGGTGGATTAGACGGTAGCTATGCCAACGTCACTGTCAATGGGGTAACCCTCAATAACGTCCCTGTGATCATACAACCGGGGCAAGCCCGAAATACGGCAGGACTATCCTTTGGTTACGGTAGGATGGTAGGTATGAAAGAGGAGATGCAAACAGGGATCAACGCATTTTCTGTCTACAACGATTTTGATTCTATTCAGTCTGTTCAGATTGAAAAGGCAAGTGGGATGCATGAATTTGCATGTATACAGTTGCAAAATACCCTGATGGGGCGAGGTGAGATCATCAAAGAGACCACCCTCGAAAAATACAACACAGAAGACGCTCACGAGTGGAACCACGTTCCTGAAGTTTCCTTGAATCACCAGGAAGTTCCGGCTACAACTGTCGATCTGTGGGAATCCTTTGACCGATCCATCGGGCATCACTTTAACATGTCTATAGACCTGAACGCTTGTACAGGTTGCGGAGCATGTGTGATCGCATGTCATGCTGAGAATAATATTCCGGTTGTTGGGAAAAGCGAGGTACGTAAGTCCAGGGATATGCACTGGTTGCGTATAGACCGATACTATTCTTCAGAAGATACTTTTGAAGACGACAATATTAAAAAAGACGAGTTCTCCGGAGCCTTCGAATCAAAATCGGGCTTTGAAGAAATGGAGCGAGCTGCTGAAAACCCGCAGGTGGCATTTCAGCCTGTGATGTGTCAGCATTGTAATCACGCTCCCTGTGAAACAGTTTGTCCGGTGGCAGCAACATCGCATAGTCGTCAGGGACAAAACCATATGGCTTACAACAGATGTGTGGGTACGAGGTATTGTGCAAACAACTGTCCTTATAAAGTAAGACGATTCAACTGGTTCCTTTACAATAATAATGATGAGTTTGATTACCACATGAACAACGACCTTGGGAAAATGGTAATCAACCCTGATGTAACCGTAAGGTCGAGAGGTGTAATTGAGAAGTGTTCGCTCTGTATACAGATGACACAAAAAACGATTCTCGATGCCAAGCGCGAAGGTCGTGTGGTGAAGGATGGAGAGTTCCAGACCGCTTGTTCTAACGCATGTAGTAATGGAGCTATAGTCTTTGGTGATATCAATGATAAAGCGAGTCAGGTAGCAGAATTGAAGAAGGAAGACAGGATGTACCATTTGCTGGAGGCAGTAGGAACAAAACCCAACGTATTTTATCACGTAAAGGTGAGAAATACAAACGAAGCGTAACTGAGAAATAAAGAACCTAACTATAACAAAAATCTATGGCGTCGCATTACGAAGCACCTATAAGAAAACCCCTTGTTATTGGAGACAAGAACTACCACGACGTATCGGTAGATATCTCAGCTCCAATAGAAGGAAGGGCCAACCGGCAGTGGTGGATTGTCTTTTCCATTGCCCTGGCAGCACTCCTATGGGGAATTGGTGCTATTATTTATACCATTTCCACGGGTATTGGTACTTGGGGACTTAACAAGACGGTAAACTGGGCCTGGGATATCACCAACTTCGTTTGGTGGGTAGGTATCGGGCATGCAGGAACCCTAATTTCCGCGGTACTATTACTCTTCCGCCAAAAGTGGAGAATGGCGATCAACAGGTCGGCCGAGGCTATGACCATATTTTCTGTGATCCAGGCGGGGCTCTTTCCAATCATACACATGGGAAGACCGTGGTTAGCTTACTGGGTAGTTCCAATTCCAAATCAGTTTGGATCCCTTTGGGTAAACTTCAACTCTCCCTTACTGTGGGATGTATTTGCGATCTCAACCTATTTATCTGTATCGCTCGTTTTCTGGTGGACAGGACTACTTCCTGATTTTGCCATGATCCGCGACAGGGCAGTTAAACCCTTTCAGAAAAAGATCTACGGCCTGGTTAGTTTTGGCTGGACTGGTAGAGCAAAAGACTGGCAGCGTTTTGAAGAAGTATCCCTGGTTCTAGCGGGATTGGCAACACCGCTGGTGCTCTCAGTGCATACTATTGTATCATTCGACTTCGCCACTTCCGTTATTCCGGGATGGCACACCACCATCTTTCCACCATACTTTGTCGCCGGAGCGATATTTTCTGGCTTTGCAATGGTACAAACCTTGCTGATCATTATGAGGAAAGTTTGTAGCCTGGAAGCATATATTACGGTACAACATATAGAGTTGATGAATATCGTGATCATGGTCACCGGGTCCATCGTGGGATGTGCGTATATCACCGAATTATTTATCGCCTGGTACTCAGGTGTGGAATATGAACAATACGCATTTTTAAACCGTGCAACAGGACCTTATTGGTGGGCATATCTGCTAATGATGAGCTGTAATGTGGTATCACCACAGGTGATGTGGTTTAAAAAGATCAGAACCAGTATTGTGATCTCCTTTGTGATCTCCATTGTGGTCAACATAGGAATGTGGTTTGAGCGTTTCGTAATTATCGTAACCTCCTTGCACAGGGACTACCTTCCGTCTTCATGGACGATGTTCTCCCCAACCTTTGTGGATATCGGTATATTTATTGGAACTATCGGATTTTTCTTTGTCCTCTTCCTGCTCTATGCCCGAACTTTTCCTGTGATTGCGCAGGCTGAGGTAAAATCTATCCTGAAATCATCAGGTTCAAAATACAAGAAATTGAGAGATGCAGGTCAGCCCTTATACCAAATGCCAACCGGCACTGCTGCTGTAAAGGAAGTTAAGGTTGCAGAGGTAGCCAAACCCGAAGAAACTGGAAAAGTTGGTGATCTGCTTTCAAAACTGGGAACCTTTGATCCCAACACGGACAAAGCCGATGACCTGAAGAAAGTAAAGGGGATTGGTCCAAAGATGGAACAGACCCTTAACCAGATTGGGATTTATACCTTTGCTCAGGTGAGCAGGATGACCGATACGGAGTATCAAATGCTGGATGAAATTACAGGGGCATTCCCTGGAAGGGCGCAACGAGACGACTGGGCCGGACAGGCAATGAAACTAAACAAGAAATCGTAATTATGGCCTCTAAAGTTATACATGCTTATTACAACGATGACGACATCCTCATGCAGGCTGTTAAAAAGGTGAAAGCCACCAAGCATCATATTGAGGAAGTGTATTGCCCTTTTCCGGTTCACGGACTAGACAAGGCGATGGGACTGGCGCCAACCAGGATTGCGATTACATCATTTATGTATGGTTGTTTGGGCTTGGTTGTGGCTATCGTTATGATGAATTATATCATGATCGAAGATTGGCCACAGGACATTGGCGGGAAACCAAGTTTTACTTACATTCAAAATATGCCGGCCTTCGTGCCTATCATGTTTGAACTTACGGTCTTCTTTGCGGCACACCTTATGGTGATCACTTTTTATTTACGCAGTAGATTGTGGCCTTTTAAAAAGGCGGAAAATCCGGACGTGAGAACCACAGATGACCATTTTGTGATGGAAATAGAAGTTTATTACGGTGATGAAAAAGGGCTGATGACGATGTTGCAGGAATCAGGTGCCGTAGAAATAAATCAGGTAGAAAAGTAGTACAGGACATATGAAGAAAATACTGAAAATAGGAATTTTATTCACGGCTGTAATAGTGATGGTTTCCTGCGCCGACAAGGATAACCGGAACTATCAGTACATGCCTAATATGTATTTCCCTGTAGGTTATGAAACCTATCAGGAAGTAGATTTTCTGCCAAGTGGTACAGAGGCGATGAAACCGGCTGAGAATTCAATCTCAAGAGGTTGGCTGCCTTACGAATTTGCAAACGACCTGGCTGGAAAAGATTTAGCCAGATTGCAACCTAGTCCGCTAGATTCGCTCAGCACAGAGGAGAACCTGGCCGTCGGGAAAGAGTTATACGATATCTATTGTGCAATTTGTCATGGGGCAAAAGGTGCAGGACAGGGATGGCTGGTGAAAAGGGAAAAAATACTTGGGGTACCCTCTTATGACGATGCTGCGAGGAATATTAATGTAGGCTCAACTTATCACACCATATATTACGGCCTTAACTCCATGGGATCTTACGCAGGGCAACTGGATTATACAGAGCGCTGGCAAGTGGCCGAATACGTGATGAAATTGAAGCAGGACCTAACTAAATAAGACACAGACATAAACTATGTATACGTTTTCTAACAGATTAAAAATCGGAGCAATTGTCCTTATGGCCCTTGGGGTTGTTGGGATGGGTGTTGGATTTGTCACTGTTCCTTCTACTCCGGAAGAAGCCAGGAACATGGTTGCGGCTCATGATGACGGTTCGGGAGATTCCCATGCTGAAGAAGGGGAACATCCGGCAGCTGCAAGTGAACACCCGGCAGAAGATGCGGGTCATGCTGCTGCTTCCGGCCACGATGCTGCTCACGATGAACACCTGATGCATCAACTCCAAAACAGACCCTGGTCTGCTGTGTATGTTGCAGCATTCTTTTTCTTTATGATCGCTCTGGGAGTGCTGGCATTTTACGCGATACAGCGTGCAGCACAAGCAGGATGGTCGCCCTTGCTCTTCAGAGTCATGGAAGGTATTACGGCATATCTGGTGCCCGGAGGTATAGCTATGTTCGTGCTCTTAGTCCTATCTGTAATGCATTTCAATCATATGTTTGTATGGATGGATTCTGAGGTTGTCGCAGAAGATACATTATTGCAAGGGAAAGCAGGGTATCTTGATCCTATCTTCTTCCTGATCAGAGCCGCTATTTTTCTAGGCGGATGGATTCTGTACAGGGAGGTGTCAAGGAGGTTATCCCTGGCGCAGGATGAAGCAAATGACAATCGTAATTTTGTAAAGAATTTTAGATGGGCTGCGGGCTTCCTGGTTTTTTATCTGGTGACAGAGTCTATGATGTCATGGGATTGGATCATGAGTATCGATCCACACTGGTTTAGTACTTTGTTTGGCTGGTATATATTCGCCGGTATGATGGTCTCAGGGATAACAGTTATCGCCTTAATTACCATCTACCTAAAATCTAAAGGATACCTGCCCGACGTGAATGACAGTCATATCCATGATTTGGCGAAATTCATGTTTGGATTCAGCATTTTCTGGACGTACCTTTGGTTTAGTCAGTTTATGTTGATCTGGTACGCCAATATTCCTGAGGAAGTGACCTATTTTGTGACTAGGATAGAGGATTATAACTTGCCCTTCTTTGGAATGGTTGCCATGAATTTTGTTTTCCCGCTGCTCCTGTTAATGAACAGCGATTACAAAAGGATTAACTGGTTTGTGGTGATGGCCGGTATAGTGATCCTCGCAGGACACTATGTTGATATCTTTAACATGGTGATGCCGGGAACCGTAGGAGATCAGTGGTCTATTGGCATACCTGAATTTGGAGCTATTTGTTTCTTTGCAGGAGGATTTATTTTATGGGTTTTCAGAGCACTTACTAAAGTGCCATTGCAGCCCAAGAGAAATCCGTTTGTAGAGGAGAGCAGACATTTTCACTATTAATGATTACAGAAATTTATTAGTTTAGATAATGACGACATTACTTACGATACTTGTTTTAATACTAGTGGCTATTGCGATCTGGCAGATGACCAAGATCTTTGAATTGTCACAGATTAAAGCGGAGACCTCTCAAGTGGCTAATGATAAGGATAACAAGTACAACGGCTACCTTATGTTTGCCTTCTTGATCTTTATTTACGCGATCACTATTTTCAGTTTCTGGAAGTACACTAAGGTGCTACTTCCCGAGGCGGCGTCAGCTCATGGGTCTGACTATGACGAATTGATGTTGTGGTCTTTTGCGATCATCTTTTTTACCCAAACGATTACACAGGCACTCTTACATTACTTTTCCTATAAGTACAAGGGAGAAAAGGGGAAGAAAGCCCTTTTCTTTGCGGATAATGACCGACTGGAATTTATCTGGACTATTATTCCGGTTATTGTTCTTGCCGCGTTAATCCTGTACGGTCTGTACACGTGGACCAATATCATGGACGTCAATGATGAGGACGATCCTCTCATTGTAGAATTATACGCGCAGCAATTTAACTGGACCGCCCGATACGGTGGCGGGGATAATGTACTGGGAGGTGCAAATGTCAGGATGATCGATATTGACCGGGCAAATGTCCTCGGTTTGGACGAATCGGATCCTTATTCCAACGATGATGTGATTGTAAAAGAGTTGCACTTACCCGTTGGGCGAAAGGTAAACTTCAGATTTCGATCTCAGGATGTATTGCATTCTGCTTACATGCCTCATTTTAGAGCACAGATGAACTGCGTTCCGGGGATGATAACGGAATTTTCATTTACTCCTACCATTACCACTGAGGAGATGCGTCTGAAACCCGACGTTATTGACAAAGTAAAACGAACAAATGCCATCAGAGCCGAAAGAGCACAAAATGGCGAACCTAATTCAGATCCCTGGGAGTTCGACTATGTCCTGCTTTGCAACAAGATATGCGGAAAATCGCATTACAATATGCAGATGAAGATCATAGTAGAGAGCGAAGAGGATTACAACGCATGGATTGAAAGCCAGCAAACATTTTCACAGTTAATGGCATCAATGAATTAGATTAAAAATTAAGGCTAGAAAAGAAAATTAATATAAAATTAAATTAGATTATGTCTGCTACAGCACAAGCACAAGTTGATGATCACGCACACGATCATGGACATCATCACAAAGAGACTTTTGTTACCAAATATATCTTTAGTCAGGATCATAAAATGATCTCTAAACAGTACTTGGTTACCGGGTTGATCATGGGGATCATCGGGATAGCCATGTCGCTCCTGTTTAGGATGCAACTGGCCTGGCCTGGAGAATCCTTTCCTATTTTTGAAACTCTTCTTGGAAAGTGGGCTCCTGATGGGGTTATGGACGCTGATGTGTACCTCGCCCTTGTCACGATCCACGGTACTATTATGGTATTCTTTGTGTTAACTGCGGGCCTCAGTGGTACGTTTAGTAACCTATTGATTCCCCTGCAGATCGGAGCACGAGATATGGCTTCCGGATTTTTAAATATGTTGAGTTACTGGATGTTTTTTACGTCTAGTGTCATAATGGTGATTTCACTTTTTGTGGAAGCGGGTCCTGCAGCAGCAGGATGGACTATCTATCCTCCCCTTAGTGCCTTGCCCATGGCACAACCGGGATCGGGAATGGGGATGACGCTTTGGTTAGTCTCCATGGCTATTTTCATCGCTTCCTCTTTGTTGGGATCGCTGAATTATATCGTAACGGTAATTAATTTGAGGACCAAGGGAATGTCTATGACCAGACTACCCCTAACGATCTGGGCATTTTTTGTTACCGCCATCATTGGTGTGGTTTCTTTCCCGGTTCTATTATCTGCAGCACTATTGCTGATTATGGATAGGAGTTTTGGTACCTCCTTCTTTTTGTCAGATATTTTTATTCAGGGAGAAGTGTTGCATTACCAGGGGGGTTCCCCGGTACTGTACGAACACTTGTTTTGGTTCCTGGGACACCCGGAAGTTTACATCGTACTCTTACCGGCACTCGGAATTACATCTGAAGTAATGTCTACCAATGCCAGGAAACCCATCTTCGGTTACCGCGCGATGGTAGCATCAATATTGGCTATTGCTTTCCTTTCAACTATCGTTTGGGGGCACCATATGTTTATTTCGGGAATGAATCCATTTCTCGGATCTGTCTTTACCTTTACGACCCTCTTGATCGCTATTCCTTCTGGAGTGAAGGCATTTAATTATATCACAACACTTTGGAAAGGGAACTTGCAGCTCAATCCTGCCATGCTCTTTTCCATTGGCTTGGTATCTACCTTCATTACGGGAGGTTTAACTGGAATTATCCTTGGGGATAGTACGTTGGATATCAATGTTCACGACACCTATTTTGTTGTAGCACACTTTCACCTGGTGATGGGAATCTCAGCCTTGTACGGTTTATTTGCCGGGGTCTATCACTGGTTCCCTAAGATGTATAAACGGATGATGAACAAGAATCTGGGATATGTGCATTTCTGGGTAACTGCGATCTGTGCCTATGGGGTATTCTTCCCTATGCATTTCGTGGGAATGGCCGGGGTGCCGAGGAGATATTACCAGAACACAGCATTTCCTATGTTTGATGAACTTACGGACGTCAATATTCTGATTACCGTATTCGCTCTTATCGCCGGTGCTGCGCAATTGGTATTCCTTTACAATTTCATCCACAGTATGTTCTACGGTAAACCGACTGAACAGAATCCGTGGAAATCGAATACCCTCGAATGGACCGCTCCTGTAGAACATATCCACGGAAACTGGGAAGGTGAAATTCCTCATGTACATCGCTGGGCGTACGACTACAGTAAGACTTTGCCTAACGGGGAATACATCATAAAAGATCAGGATTTTACCCCTCAAAACGTTCCAATTCAGGAAGAAGAAGAGGAATTGAATCATTGACGATCAATAAATAATAATTCAGACCCATCCTTTGAAATATCATTGGATGGGTTTTTTGATTTGCAAAAGATTGATATACTAGTTGTACATTTTGTAATATCTTTAATAAGAATTATTTAGCGAAAATCACACCTCATATGAAAATGATGCTCAGACTCTTTACCCTTGTTTTTATTTTTAACTGTATAGGGATACAGGCACAACGCAAACCGAAAATCAAGGGGAACAGGGAGGTTACGGAAGTAATAAAATCCCTTCCTTCCTTTTCATCCATAGAGATCAGAGATGATCTGGACATTGTATTAAAAAGGGCTCCTGAAGAATCGTATAGAATCACAGCCGATGATAACCTTGTCGATGTCCTTAAGTTTGAAGTAGAGAATGGTGTTTTAGTCGTCTCTTCCTTCTATCAGATCACAGCAAAAAAAGAATTATCGATTGAAATATCTTATGCTCAACTCAGCGCCATAAGTCTCTTGGATGGAAGAATTTCAACAGCAGAAGGGGAGAGGATCAACTCAGAAGAACTAAACGTCGACGCCCAGGGCATTTCGAGAATAGAAGTCGATGCGGATGTAGGACAGCTCAAGCTAAACATGAAGGATAATAGCAAGGGTATCTTTAATGTTACTGCCGATAGCCTGGCCCTCCAATTAAAACACAAATCGGATGTACAGGTATACGTCAATTCCTTTTCAAGTTCAGTTCAAATAAGAGACAATGCTCTTTTACTGCTAGAAGGAACTTCAAATTCACTGGAACTAAGCAGCAAAGACAATGCCCGAATAAGAGCCCAGGACCTTGAAGCTGATCGTCTTTCAGCTAACCTGGCAGGTTCCTCTGATACAAGGGTTCTGGTTACTGCAGAGGCAGAACTCGGTCTTTTAGAAAAGGCCAGATGTTACCTTTTTGGGGACCCGAAAATTAAGCTGCTTACTTTTAAGGATAACGCCGAACTGTTTAAAAGAAATAAATAAGGCCCCCTTTCCACCTTGGAAAGAGGGCCTTTATAAAAGGGTTGATTAGTTCCTTATGATTGCATAGACATGGAACTCTTAGGCCCTGCATCAACAATGTCCTGATTTACATTCTCTTCAAATTGTTTGAAATTCTCATTGAAGAGGTTGACCAATTTGTCCTTTACTTCATCGTACTTAGCTTTGTCTTCCCAAGTATTTTTGGGGATCAGCACTTCTGAAGGTACTCCAGGACAAGATTCCGGAATCATAAAGCCAAATTCTTCATCTTTCAAATAATTTACATTCTCAAATTCCTTATGATGAATTGCGTCGATCATAGCCCTTGTATACTTGAGCTTAATTCTCGATCCTACTCCGTGAGCTCCTCCGGTCCATCCTGTGTTGACAAGCCATGCTGTGGCCTTGTGTTCCTTGATTTTCTGCGCGAGGAGTTCGGCGTACTTGTTAGGATGCCACATCATAAAAGCAGCTCCGAAACAAGCACTGAATGTAGCTTGTGGTTCGGTAACACCCATCTCAGTTCCGGCGACTTTGGCCGTATATCCCGAAATAAAGTGGTAGCTAGCTTGTTCAGGAGTGAGTTTGCTCACAGGAGGTAAAACACCAAAAGCGTCACAGGTAAGGAAAATAATATTTTCCGGATGTCCGGCGACACATGGAATTTGCACATTCTCGATAAAATCGATTGGATACGAAGCCCGTGTATTCTGGGTGATGGAAGTGTCGGTATAATCAACCTCCCGCGTTGCCTTGTCATAAACGACATTTTCTAACACCGTACCGAACTTGATTGCATTAAAGATATCAGGTTCATTCTCTGCGGATAGATTGATCGCTTTTGCATAGCATCCACCTTCAATATTAAAAGTACCATCGTCTGTCCAGCAGTGCTCGTCATCTCCAATGAGTTTTCGTTTTGGATCGGCACTTAAAGTCGTTTTACCGGTTCCTGAAAGTCCAAAGAGGATAGTTACGTCACCCGCATTACCCACATTGGCGGAGCAGTGCATTGGCAATACCTCTTCCAGTGGCATTAAATAATTCATAATGGAGAAAATTCCTTTTTTCATTTCTCCTGCGTACTGGGTTCCCAGGATGACCACTTCTTTTTCTTCCAGGTTGAGATCAACACTGGTTTTAGAGGTCATTTCCGAAGTGTATCGGTTTGCCGGGAATCCACCACCGTTGAAGATCACGTAATCTGGTTCGCCAAAATTGGCGAGTTCATCAGCTGTTGGCATGATCAGCATATTCTGCATAAACAAGGCGTGATAAGCTCGCGTACAAATAATCCTTACTTTTAAGCGATACTTGGGATCCCAGCCCGCAAAGGCATCAACGACGTATATTCTTGGCCGTGTATTGAGATAGTCCAAAGCTCTTTCCCGGTTCACCATATAGGTGTGTTCATCAAGACCGATATTGATGTTACCCCAGTCTATATTCTTTTCTGAATCAGGATGTCTTACGGTTCGCTTGTCCTTAGGGCTCCTTCCCGTTTTTTCTCCGGAATAGACCAAAAGGGAACCTACATCTGAGATGGCTGTACCTTTTTCCTGGCGTAAGCCCAACTCATATAGTACAGGAACACTACTATTCCTGTATATTTCTTCTACTTCAATTCCGTACTTTTTTAGATCAAATTTTCCCATGGATTGTAATTTATGTAATTGGTTGAATTTCTACTGCAAAATAGCGAATTTCTAGGACGGTAAAAGATGATTTTTATCATAATAGAGATTTCTTAATAAATGAAATGGAGTGTTCTTATCAGCCTGAATATCCGAATTGATTTTCACTATCTTTGATTTCATGAACGAGAATCTCGATCCCACAGCTGAAAATTTCTCTCAGGAAGAACTCGATATCGAACGCGCGTTAAGGCCAGTTTCCTTTGATGATTTTACAGGTCAGGAGTCAGTTTTGGAAAACCTGCAGATCTTTGTGCAAGCTGCCAATTTGAGAGGTGAAGCCCTCGATCATACCCTCTTTCACGGGCCACCCGGCTTGGGAAAGACCACTTTGGCTCATATTCTGGCTAATGAACTGGGAGTTGGGATAAAGGTCACTTCGGGTCCGGTATTGGACAAGCCGGGTGATCTTGCAGGACTATTGACCAATCTAGAAGAACGCGATGTATTATTTATTGATGAAATACACAGACTAAGCCCCATAGTTGAGGAGTATCTCTACTCGGCTATGGAAGATTACAAGATCGATATTATGATTGAGACCGGCCCCAATGCGAGATCGGTTCAAATTAATCTACATCCCTTTACCCTCATCGGGGCAACTACGAGATCTGGATTATTGACTGCTCCTATGCGAGCTCGATTTGGGATCCAAAGTAGATTGCAGTATTACAATACCGAATTGTTGTCTACCATAGTGGAGCGCAGTGCCGATATCCTCAAAGTTCCAATCAGTCACGAGGCAGCAATTGAGATTGCGGGGAGGAGCAGGGGTACACCCAGGATCTGTAATGCCTTGCTAAGGCGAATTCGCGATTTTGCCCAGATCAAAGGCAATGGTAAGATCGATATGAATATATCAAAGTATGGCCTTAAAGCCCTCAACGTGGATACTCATGGCCTGGATGAGATGGATAACAAGATCTTATTGACCATCATCGATAAATTTAAAGGCGGTCCTGTAGGAATTTCCACCCTGGCCACTGCCGTTTCTGAAAGTGCAGAGACCATTGAAGAGGTGTACGAGCCGTTTCTTATACAGCAGGGTTTTGTCATGAGGACGCCAAGAGGTAGAGAAGTCACGGAACTTGCGTATCAGCATTTGGGGAGGATAAAAGGAGGTACACAGCCCGGACTTTTTTAAATGCGACAACTCACTACGGTTTCACAATGGGAAGTGATCAGAAATCGGAAACGAATTCTGGCAAACCCCTTGCCCTTCCACTCAGAAAATTTTGAGAAATACGGGGACACTTTTAGGGTAAAGGTCGGGCCTCGCCAAACCATTATTTTCACCCGCGATCCGGAAATTGTGCAACAAGTGCTGCAAAAGCAGCAAAAAAAATTCAGGAAGTCTTCGCTGCAAACGAAAGACCTGGCCAAATATATCGGACATGGCTTGTTAACCGCTGAAGGGGATCATTGGAGAAGACAACGCAGGATGATTCAGCCTGCCTTTCACAAGAAAAAGCTCGCGGGTTTAATTTCAACCATGCACAAGGCTATTAAGGAAGAATTGGGTCGAATCCGACTAAATGAAGAACAAGATGTCTTCCCCCTGATGGGAGACCTTGCCTTTCAGGTAGTAGCCAAATCGCTGTTCAGCAAGACCGATATCCGCGAGAAAATGCGGGAACTGCAGCACATCACAGAGACCAATCAAAAAATGTTGATCCGGGAGATGAGGCAACCTTACCTCGTTTGGTGGTTTAAGCTGA
>JABDQM010000140.1 GCA_013042315.1 Flavobacteriaceae bacterium
ACACAAGATTGTATTCATGTAAACGCTTAACTCCCTATCTTTATTTCGTGAATTGGAACCAGGCCATACAGGACTATATGCATTATCTGAAACTGGAAAGAGGTCTATCGGCCAATACACTGCAGAATTATCAACGCGATGTGCGTAAACTCACCCAATACCTGGAGCAACTCGATATAAATACTTCACCTGTTAAGATTCAGCAGGAACTCCTCTTACAATTTGTATACGAACTTGAAAAATCGGTTTCTCCCCGATCGCAAGCCCGAATCATCTCCGGATTAAACAGTTTTTTTAATTACCTGGCCTTTGAACGGTATCGCGAAGACAATCCCATGGAACTTATAGAGTCGCCCAAATTGGGAAGAAAACTGCCCGACACCCTTTCTGTTGAAGAAATAGATGCCCTGATCAAAGCGATTGACCTTTCTAAACCTGAAGGAGAGCGAAACCGTGCTATGCTGGAAACACTCTATGGTTGCGGACTGCGTGTCTCGGAGCTCATTCAGCTTCGGATCTCAGATCTTTTTTTTGAGGAAGATTTTATCAAGGTCACCGGAAAAGGTGATAAGCAGCGATTTGTCCCGATAGGCAAAGTGAATCAAAAATATATCAACCTGTATCGTCACCAGGTTCGCGTACATCAAAACATTCAAAAGGGAAATGAAGACATCCTATTCCTCAACAGGAGAGGAAAAGCACTGAGCAGAGCCATGATTTTTACGATTGTAAAGCAATTAGGTGAAAAGACAGGACTGCGCAAGACTATCAGTCCGCACACCTTCAGGCATTCTTTTGCTACCCATCTGCTTGAAAACGGAGCCGATCTCCGGGCCATTCAGCAAATGCTCGGACACGAGAGTATCACGACAACTGAAATCTATATGCATGTAGATCGAACACATCTGTCCAAGGTCATGGAACAATTTCATCCCCGAAAATAAGTAGGCGAGGATTGAGATAATTGTCTTTCTTACTACCGGGAATTGTCTTCTCATTTTATATATTTAACATCACCTTAAAAAGCAACCATGAAATATCCACTCTTTCTTGTCACCGCTCTTTGTGCCATCCTTACTGTACAGGGACAAAAAAACACCGAGGCCGTTATCGAATCACTTAACCAAAAGGCCGGTGAATACGGAACTATTGCCCAGAATATCTGGAATTTGGCTGAAATGGGCTATCAGGAGGAAAAAAGCGCAGCCTTATTGCAATCCACATTGGAGCAAGAGGGTTTTACTATTGAAAAAGGGGTTGCCGGTATTCCAACGGCCTTTATCGCGGAATACGGAAGTGGGGCACCGGTAATCGCCATATTGGGCGAATACGACGCCCTTCCAGGTTTATCACAGGAAGCTGTTCCTATGCAAAAAACTGCCGGCAAGGCAGCTGGGCATGCCTGTGGGCATCATTTATTTGGCACAGCTTCCACAGCTGCGGCCATCGCTGTAAAAAATTGGATGGATGCAAATAAAGTTAAAGGTACCATTCGGTTTTACGGTTGCCCGGCCGAAGAAGGAGGCAGTGGTAAAGTCTATATGGTAAGGGAGGGATTATTTAATGACGTTGATGTTGCCCTGCATTGGCATCCCGGTTCCTCCAATGCAGCAAGTGCCGGAGCTGCCCTCGCCAATAAATCGGCTAAATTCCGTTTTTACGGAGTATCTGCACATGCAGCCGGAGCACCTGACAAAGGGCGGTCTTCCCTCGATGGAGTAGAGGCGATGAATATGATGGTCAATATGATGCGTGAGCACATCCCGCAGGAAGCGCGCATTCATTATGTGATCACCGATGGCGGAAAGGCACCCAATGTAGTGCCTAACTTCGCCGAAGTATATTATTATGCAAGGCATTATTCCCGCGATGTGGTTATTGAAATCTTTGATCGCATTGTCAAAGCTGCTGAAGGAGCGGCCATGGGCACAGGAACTACAATGGACTATGAAATGATCGGGGGCACGCACGAATTGTTACCCAACCTCACCTTACAAAAGGTAATGCATGAGAATTTAAGTGATGTAGGCGGAATTACCTATACTGAGGAAGAGCGGACTTTTGCTGAAAAGATCTCAGCGAGTATGGGGTATGACTCACTGGACGAAGAAACGGCTGAAAAGGTTCAGCCTTACGAGACAACGGCCAGGGCATCAGGGTCAACTGATGTAGGGGATGTAAGTTTTGCTGTACCTACGGTGGGAATGCGAGCAGCCACCTGGGTTCCGCGTACTCCTGCCCACAGCTGGCAGGCCGTTGCTGCTGGAGGAACTTCCATAGGGAACAAAGGGATGATGGTGGCAGCTAAAGCCATTAGTTTAACGGCAATCCAACTCTTTGAAGATCCCCAGTTGGTTACTAAAGCCAAAGAAGAATTTATAAAAAGACGAGGTGCTGATTTTAAATATATCCCATTACTGGGCGACAGGGAACCGGCACTTAACTACAGAAATTAAAAGTATTCCCATCAGCTTATTTTATTATAAATGCAGCTTTTTTTACTTCTCTTGTAACTAAGCGGAGAAAAATTATACTAATCTTTTTGACACTGAGCTTGGAGTGAACAAGGAACTGGAACACCAATTTGTTACCGAACTGGAGAACAATCAGAATATTGTTCACAAAGTGTGTAGTTTATATACGCATAACAGGGATGCACATAATGACCTGTTTCAGGAAATTACCATCCAGCTTTGGAAAGCCTACCCGAAATTCAGGGGGGAGTCCAAATTTAGTACCTGGATGTACAGGGTAGCCCTGAACACGGCAATTACCCTGTATAGAAAATCAAAGAAAAGGGTGCCCACTCAAGATTACGATTCGGTCATCTTTAAAATTAAAGCTGAAGAATACGATCCTGAAGAAGAAAAACAACTGGCCCTGATGTACAAGGCGATAAGACAGCTGGGCGATATCGATAAGGCGCTTGTCTTTTTGTACCTGGAAGAAAAAAATTACCGGGAAATATCAGAGACACTGGGTATTACCGAGGTAAACGCAAGAGTAAAAATGAATCGTGTCAAAACAAAATTAAGAACAATTCTAAATCCCTGAGACTATAATGGATGAATTGGAATTGCTGAAAAAGGACTGGCAGAAACAGGGGCAAGACTTGCCCAAATTGTCCTACGATGAGCTTTGTGCAATGATATGGAAGCGATCTTCCTCCATTGTAAAGTGGATTTTTATCATAAGCATAATCGAATTTACACTACCCCATCTTCTCTACCTTATTCCATCGGCCAGGGAGGGGATCTCCTTCTACGATGACCTGGGCTTAAAATACGTAGTCTTGGGACTAACCGTATTGCAATACGGGGTCGTCTTCTATTTTATCTTTCAATTTTATCAGCGATATAGGGAGATCACAGTCCTCGACAGCGCGAAAGAACTTATGCGTAAAATCATACGCACCCGAAAAACGGTTAAAAACTACATTGTTTTTGCCTTATCCATTTTCCTCCTCACTTTTTTGATCATCGCCATTGGCATTCTCTTTAGTGACGGAGATAGTTTTCTAAAGGTTTTTGAGCTGGAAAATAAATCGGTCAATATGACCACCGAGCAATTAAAATTCCTGATTTCTGGGGTAATGGTTGCTATGGGCGTAGTGTGTACTGCTCTACTGGGTCTTATTTACTTTCTGATCTACGGCTTGCTCCTCAGGAAACTGGGGCGAAACTACAGTGAATTAAAACGCCTGGAGGTCTAGGCTTTCTGTCGCCATTTTCGCTGTTTGTTTTCTTCCTCATAGGCCAACAATTCCTCTGCCGGGATCACCTTTAAAAAGGAAGGATGCTGCTCTATGGCGTATTCCAACTTTTCAATAATCGAATCCACCGAATCGTTTTCATAATCGATCTCCAGAGGCTCTTTGATCACCAGGGATTGAAGTATTCCCTTCTTTTTTACATAGAGGCCTTTTTTGTCGAACGATCGCCTGAATCCGTCAATGACAACAGGAACCACAATGGGTTTGTACTTCTTTATGATGTGGGCTGTTCCCTTCCTAAGAGGCTTCCAGGGGGTAGTCGTGCCCTGGGGAAAAGTGATCACCCATCCATCCTGAAGCGCCTTTCCTATATTGGAAATGTCACTCATTTTTACCTGCCGGTTGACGTTTTGTCCATCTGCCCGCCAGGTGCGTTGAATACTGATAGAACCCACATAGGCCAGAATTTTGGTCAGAAGACTTTTCCTCATGGTCTCAGCTGCCGCAACGTAATATATATTTAACTTGGGGTTCCAGAGATATCCTACATTTTTTATGGTATCCGTTCGTCCACTAAGGCTGGCGTTGAAGACGTGAAACATGGCAACTACATCCGCAAAATAGGTTTGGTGGTTACTCACGAAAAGTACACCCTGACCGGGTAAAGCCCGGACAATCTCAGAGCCTTCAATTTCCAGAGTATTAAATCCTTTATAACGCTGATGTGTCATGATCCCCAGGATGCGGATCAACCATTTTTTTAGAAATAGGATATGACCAAATGGATTTCTCTTGAATAAAGGCATAGATACAAAACTACGAAATTAGGCTTATAACACCTGCTTCATCAGTTCCCTAATCTCATTTAGCATCATGGCGGTGGCACCCCATACCGTATAGCCATTGAAATTAAAAGCCGGAACCTCAATTTCGGAGGCGTACGAGGTGGATAGGATTTGAGAAGTGAGATAGGAGTTATCCATCACCTTTTTAAGCGGAACTTCTATAAGGTGCTCCACCTCATCTTCCTGAAGTATAAAAGGTGTGGGATCAGCATATAAGCCCACGTAAGGCTGCACTTCAAAATTGCTCGGTGGAATAAAGACCTCACTCACTCCCCTAATGATCTCTACTTTTTCGGGTAATACCCCTACTTCTTCATAGGTTTCGCGCAGCGCTGTATGAAGAATTGAAGTATCTCCCTTCTCCTTTTTCCCTCCGGGGAAGGCAACCTGACTAGAATGTACGCCTTTATAGGTGCGCCTCATGATTAATAGTAAATGCGTCTGCGATGATTCTCCGGGATAAAAAAGTGCCATGACCCCTGCCTTTTTGGGGTTTTTCCTGATAATATTCCCTTCTTCCAGTTCGCGGATGCGAATTTCGGGTGCCATTTTATAGTGCGCATCCCTGCCCGGAAGTGGGAGATTTTTTATTTTTGGAATCTGTTCAGAAAACTTTATAAAATCCATGATTTTTCAAAACTTGAGGTACTCCGCAATAATAGTGCTGTTTTTAGTACTAGCCTGTGGAGAAACTCCTAAAGAACGATCTTCAGAATCCATTGATGTGGTTGCTGAAGACAGCCTTAATGAGGTTACAAAAATAGTACAAGAGAAGGATACCTCCGACATTGAAGAAGAAGAACCCTTTGTACTGACAGAAGAAAATGCTATTGATTTCTTTTTTGATTATCAGAAAGGACTTCCCACTACTCGCGTTAAAGTCACAACCAGCCTTGGGAGTTTTGTAGTAGAATTATACGACAATGTACCCTATCACAAAGCCAACTTTATCTACCTCACGAAGAAGGGTTATTATAATAATACCATGTTTCACAGGGTTGTAAAGGATTTTATCATACAGGGTGGAAATGCCGATAACCGAGAAACAGCGGCTAAAAGGAGAGAAATAGGGCGCTATCTTTTGCCCCCGGACACCCGAAAAGGTCATAAACATCACCGCGGTACCATCTCCATGCCCAGCAGTGAGATAGACAACCCTCATATGCTGGCGAGCCCCTACGAATTTTTTATTGTGGTGACCAAACCGGGATCCTACCATCTCGATGGGAATTACACTCCCTTTGGCAGGGTGGTGGAAGGAATGGATGTAGTTGACCTGATCAACCAGCAACCCGTAGACGACGGCGACTGGCCCTCAAAAAATATCTATATCACTAAGGTCGAGATAGTAAATTAGTCCAGAGTTCAAAAGGAATTTCTCACCTACTTAGGCGCTCTTTTTCCGATAAATATTGGGTAAGGCAATTTTGTACTTCACCGCTAAAAGCCTGATTCCTATGACAACGATTATGCTGGCTACAAAAGAGTATTCATCTATGATCGGGAGTCGCGTAAGTAAAAAGTAAGACCCTCCTCCCAGGATACAGGCAGTAGCATAGATCTCCTTGCGGAAGATTACAGGGATCTCATTACACAAAATATCCCTGATCACCCCTCCAAAACAAGCCGTGATCGTGCCTAGGGCAATACACATGATCGGTATCAGTTCGGCCTGCAGGCCTTTGTCTATCCCTACCATAGTGTAGAGTCCGATACCAATGGTATCGAATAAAAACAATGACTTCCTGAGATATCGCAGTCTTTCCTGCAAGAGGATTGCAAAAATAACAGCCCCGAGGATAGTAAAGGTATAAATGGAATCCTGCATCCAGGCCACGGGAGTATTCCCAATGAGCATATCTCTCAAAGTCCCTCCCCCTACTGCGGTAACAAAGGCGATGATAAAAACACCGAAAAGGTCGAGTTTCTTGTCCATGGCCACAAGAACCCCTGAAATAGCGAAGGCAATGGTCCCTAAAATATCAATAGCTAGGTAAAACATGATCAAATATTAAGCGGCGTTAAAATAACTACAAATTATTCGTATGACCGCCACAGTCCTTTAATTTCTCCTATTTTTAGGGAAATTCAAGTAATCAGGCCTATGCCGATCATTTATTTAATCTACTTCATGCTTATGGGACAAGCCTCCTTTACACTATTTCAATTTTCTGAGAACTGTGATATTTCAAAATGGCAGGTGGTTAACGACGGCGTGATGGGCGGACTATCAAAAGGTAGAATCTCCCTAAGTAAGGAAGGAAAAGGAGTGTTCGAGGGATTTGTTTCCCTGGAAAACAACGGTGGCTTCTCCCTTGTTCAAAATCGTTTTAAACAAGAGGATGTTTCCGATTTTACATCTCTCGAAATAAAACTAAAAGGAGACGGAAAAAAATATCAGATCAGGGTAAAGTCGAGTTCCTCACAATACTACAATTACGCCTATACCGTTGAAACCTCCGGAAAATGGCAGACCATAAGTATTCCATTTAAAGATTTTATTCCACAATTCAGAGGAAGACAATTAAATATGCCGCCCTATCCCGGGGAAGAAATGGGGGAGGTCGCGATTCTTATTGGAAATAAGAAAGCTGAGGAATTCAGGATTGAGCTTGATCACATCCTGCTCAAATAATTGAGGACCGGTCTTATACCCACATATTTTTATATCTTGTTTTAAATTCCCTTATCATGAAAAAGAACTATTTCTTGTTCATACTCTGTATGTCCTATGGTATGCTTTCCATTGCTCAGCAAGTCCCACAGATAAATCAGGAGCGTTTGGAAAAGACCCTCTTTACCCTGGCGAATTACGGGATGAAAGAAAACGGAGAAACGGATCGCGTAGCCTTTAGTGACGCCGATCTGGCCGGCCGCGCCTATATCATTTCGCTAATGCAGATATCCGGCTTAGAGGTGAGTGTGGACTACGCCGGAAATATTATCGGCAAACGAGCGGGAAAAGACCCGGATCTAAAACCTATTGGATTTGGCTCCCATATTGACATGGTTCCCAATGGAGGTAACTACGACGGATGTGTGGGTTCTCTGGCGGCTATAGAAGTCATCAGAACCCTGGATGAAGCCGAAATACAGACTGAACACCCCCTGGAGGTTTTTATTTTTTCCAATGAAGAGGGGGGCGTAATGGGTAGTCGGGCCCTTGTGGGAGAGTTAAACGAAGATGCCCTTACAGTTGTGAACAGCACAGGGTTTTCTATGCGGGAAGGCATCAACAGGCTCGGAGGAAATGCAGATCGGGTCTGGGAGGTGGAACGGGAAGAAGGAAATTTAACTGCCTTTTTGGAACTTCATATTGAACAGGGCGGTATTTTGGATCGCGAACAAATCGATATTGGAGTAGTCGAAGGAATTGTAGGTATTAAATGGTGGGATGTGAATATCCAGGGCTTTGCCAACCATGCAGGAACCACGCCTATGGCGATGAGAAAAGATGCCCTGATCTCTGCTGCCAAATTTGTACTTGCTGTAAATGAGGTGATCAATAGTTATGAAGGAAATCAGGTAGGGACAGTCGGCAAGATTGAAGCCTTTCCGGGAGCGCCAAACGTGATACCGGGTGAAGTGAATTTAAGCCTGGAAATTCGTGATCTCTCTTCGGAGAAAATCAAAAGTTTGATTGAGGATATAGAGGAACAAGCCAGCGCCATCGGAGAAGAAATGGTAACTCCTTTTACCTTTACCCCTATCGATGCGACTTCGGCTCCGGCCCTTACCGATAAAAAAATCCAGGAGCTCATTGCAGGCGCTGCTGAAGAGATGGGATTAAGTACGAGGCAAATGCAGAGTGGTGCCGGACACGACGCCCAGGATATGGCGCGAATTACCCCGGTTGGGATGATCTTTGTTCCCAGTGAGGGGGGCATCAGCCATTCGCCCAAAGAATATACTTCGCCCACCGATATGGCCAACGGAGCTAACGTTCTGTTGCGAACGATTTTAAAGTTAGATCAGTCCTGGTACTGAAAAGTATAAACACTTAAAAGTATATTGCTAATCGCTCAGGATGTATACTTTTCATTTTACAAATTACTATCTTCATTAAAAATATATCTGATGTTAAAACGAGTTTTATTTTTTAGTCTTTTTGCCCTTTCTCTCGGCACCCTGTCTGCCCAGTCCATTACTGGATTTAAAGCGGAAAACGTATCGGAACAATTAGATCTCGAGGCTGCATTTGAGGCCAGGCTTTCGGCTGAGAATCTGGATATCTGGATGCAACGACTTTCTGCTGAGCCACATTGGGTGGGCACGGAATACGGGAAACAAAATGCCGACTGGATGGCCGCACAATTTAAGTCGTGGGGCTATGACACTAAAATAGACACATACCATATTCTCTTTCCGTATCCCAAAGTTCGGGAACTAGAACTTCTTGGAGATCAACCTTACCAGGCCAAGCTAACCGCAGTGCCGGTTGAAGGGGACCCGTATACCGCTCAGGGTGATGCCCTCTTACCCAGCTATAATGCCTTTTCTACAGACGGGGATGTAGAGGCCGAACTGGTCTTTGTCAACTACGGCATACCAAGTGATTATGAAGAATTGGAAAAACTGGGGATTGATGTCACCGGCAAGATTGTAATTGCAAAATACTACGGCTCCTGGAGGGGAATTAAACCAAAACTCGCTGCTGAAAAAGGCGCGATTGGCTGTATCATTTACTCAGATCCTGAAGATGACGGGTATGTAAGAGGTGACGTTTATCCCGAAGGAGCATTTAAAAATAAGACAGGAGTGCAACGAGGATCGGTTATGGATATGCCGCTTTATCCTGGCGATGTCCTTACCCCTGGCTACGCAGCTACCAAAG
>JABDQM010000141.1 GCA_013042315.1 Flavobacteriaceae bacterium
GGTTATGCCAATACCCTGAGTAATCTAAAGGAGTATCCCAAGGCTCTTCTATGGATCGATAAGGCCATTGCCCTCGATTCGTCCAACGCCAGCGCAAAAGTTTCGAGAAAGTATATCAGGCTGGGATATGCAGATTCGACAATGAAAAAGAAGAACTATAGCAAAGCCGAGGAACTTTTAAAAGGGAATTTTTCCGACTTTCCTAAGGATAAAGAGACCTTGATTAGCCTTGCCAATCTTTATCTGATACGGAAAGAAGTAAATAAGGCAAAGGAAGCTTATTTCGCCATGGCGACCACCGCAGCAGATTCGATCAGGGCACTCAATGGTATTTCCCTGGCGGAGCATATTGGTAAAAAAGACCGGAATGCTCTGTCGCTGTCTGAAGAGGCATTGGCAAAGACAGAGACGATCAATGATGATGTGCTGAAAAGACAAACCCGGGAGCGATATGTTCAGGCCCTGATCTGGAATTCGAAGTATGGAACAGCTAACAAGCAGATTAACAGTCTGGAGCAAGCACTTCCGAGCGAAATGTGGGTAAAAGCGCTCAGAGCCACTCTCGGAATGTACACAGCAGATTTTGGAGTTAGTATTAAAGAGTATGATGATATACTGGCTATAGACAGCACTTCCTTTGACGGAAATCTGGGCAAGGCAAATGCCTTGTTCGCCTCAGACAGGATCATCCCTGCCTATAGAGCAGCGTTCAAGACCCTGTTAGTTTACCCTGGCCAATCTGATGCCCAGGGGCTTGTGGAAAAGATCAATGGGTTGCATGTTCCCATAACAGAGGCCAAGGCTTTTTATACCTTCGACAATGGCAACAATATAGCTTATGGGAATCAGGTCAGCGCTGATATCCCGTTCACGACCAGATTCAGGACCACGCTGTCCTATATGTACAGGAAGACTGAGAATACGCTAACCTCTAACCAGGCCCTCTCTCATATTTTACTGGCAGGGGTATCTTACAAAATCATGCCTAACACAAAACTCAAAGCCGTGGCAGGAGTCAACTTTGCCGATTTTTCAGATCGCAATTATGCACAGCCTATTTTGGACTTGCGCCTTCAGATGAAACCTCTAAAGCTTCAAAATCTGGAGTTAGGCTATCAGCGTGAGGTACAAAATTTTAATGCCGACCTTATTGAACGGGAGATTGTCATGAATCATTTTGGCCTGAATTACAATCTGGGGACAACCTTTGATCTCGGATGGTATACCCAGGCCATGCATACCCGTCAGACTGACGGTAACACCCGCAACCTTATTTTCAGTTCGCTGTACTACAACCTCTTTAAGATTCCTGCAGTGAAAGTTGGACTCAACTACCAATACATCTCCTTTTCAGAACAACTTCCGGCCATCTATTTCAGCCCGGAAAAGTATCAGGCTTTTGAGATATTCGGAGACCTGCGAGGATCATTCTCGGAAAAGACCTCTTATTATTTTAACGCGGCCGCCGGATCTCAGAAAGTGGAGGATGATCAGTCATCAGCTGTCTTTAGGTTGGAAGGGGGTTTTAAGCACAATTTCACCAACAGGCTGAGGGTAGAGCTTTATGGGAAATACAGCAATATCGCGTCCGCTACGGCTACGGGATTCGAATTCACGGAAATAGGGTTTAAGGTACAGTGGAATCTCACCAAAGCACCTCTTTTTTACAAGAAGTTATTGACCAGTTTGTAGGTGCTCAGAGCAGGTTTAACCGGCGCATTAATTCAGGACGGTTTGATCTGCTGATGGGAATCACGTTCTTCTCTATAAGGACACTGTTGTCCTCTATATCGATGATCTTGGTAAAATTGATGATATAAGACCTGTGGATCTGCAGGAAAAGATTTGCGGGTAGTTTCTCCTTGATCTTTTTTAGGGTATTGTGGACCCGATAGTCCTCTTTGGTAGTCTTTACGTCAATGTAATCTCCTTTTGCTTCTATAAACAGAATCTCATCAAACTTGAGTTTGATCAGGCGCCTGTCGATATTGATATAGAGTTCATCACCCGTGCCACCCGACTCGGAATCAATCTTAGGAGCTGCTTGCGAAGCCCGGGAATTCTGTACTTTTTGAACCGATTTGGCAAAGCGTTCCGTGCTGATGGGTTTAACCAGATAGTCTACGATAGCTTCGTATTCATAAGCCTCAATGGCAAAATCGGTGTCCGAAGTTGTAAGAACCACCATAGGCGGATTCTTAAGCGTTTGAACGAAATCAATTCCAGTGAATCCCGGCATGTGGATATCGAGAAACACCAGGTCTATATTTTGCTGATTGAGGAATTTTATAGCCTCAATGGCATTGGTAAACTCCTCGATCACATCTAATTCAGGAGTCTTTGCGCACAATTGGGAAACAATGGCCCTTGCGGCTGCTTCATCGTCTATGATAATACAAGTCATGGTTAAATGGTCTTTAGGTAGGTTTCAATGGTTTTTAAAATAGATTCGAATTCATCGGAATAAGTGGCTTTACCCTTTCTCAATTCCTCTTCGAATACTACCGCAATACCGTAACCTTCCTCAAGGCCAAGGATATTGAGTTTGTGTTTCAGTTTGTGGACGATTAGCGCTGTATCCCTAAATCGTTCTTCCTCCAAACTATGAAAATATTCTTTTTGTTCTGTGGGGAATTCTTCCTTTAAGATAGTTATAAATTTATCTTCAAAAGCCTTGTCATCTCCGGCCAATTGTTTGATGTATAAAAGATTGGGTTGTTCCACGATCATTTTTTTAAGGTGAAATAAAAGGTGGTTCCCTTACCTATTTTACTGTCTAACCAAATTTCTCCCTGATAGAGGTCCACGATCTTTTTTACGATAGAAAGGCCAATTCCTGTTGACCGTTCTTCTGAACCAATAGATTGAAAGATCTTAAAGATTTTTTCATGGTATTCTTCCGCGATCCCAACTCCGTTGTCTCGAATATAAAATTCCCAGTGATCTTTCTTTTCCTCAACTCCAATGGTTACAATTCCTTCGGTTTTATCAATATTGATCACTGCATTGCTGATCAGGTTTTGGAACAGCTGGTGCATTTTAGTGGCATCGGCCTGCAGGGTAGGTAAGGGGTCCATGATGATTACACTTACATGTTCAGGGATAAAAATGATCTCCCGGATATCATTGGCTACCTGATTGAGGTCTACAGGTTTTTTTTCCAGCGTCTCGCTTTTTATGCTCGAATATTTTAAGATCCCGTCGATCAATTTATCCATCCCTTCCACTTTTTCCTGCATCATCTGCAGGTTGTAGATCCCCGTCTCATCCAATAGCTCAATGTAATCGTCGTGAAGCCAGGTAGCAAGGGTGCTTATGCTCCTCAAGGGTGATTTTAAATCATGTGAAACTATATGTGCGTACTCCTGAAGACCTCGGTTGCTGGTTTCCAGTTCGGTGAGAAGCGTCTCTTTTTGTAGTTCCAGATTCTTTTGAGCCGTGATGTCTAAATGAATCCCAATGGATCCCACAACTTTTCCTGTTTCATCATACCTGGGAGCTCCACTGACGAGCCAGTGGTTGGTTTTCCCGGATTTGGTGAGGACTTTCACCTCGTATGAATCTGATTTTCCCTTTAAACGCTGCTTTCCCTTTTGTTTAATGAGATTTTTCTCATGAACATGGAGGATCTCACTGGCTTTACGACCCAATAATTCTTCTTCTGAATACTCACTCATATTAGAAAAACTCTGGTTCACCAATTGGATCACATCCTTATTGTCTACCTCTATCAAGCCAAGATTCATATTGGCAATAATACTCCAGTATTTCTCCTTTTGGTTCTCTAGGTTGGTTTTATAATTTTTTCTAATGGTCACATCGTTATAGGTCCACAGATGTCCTTTATAAACCCCGTTGTTGAAAATAGGGATGTAATCTCTTTCCAGTATGCGGCCATCTTTCATTTCCAGTTCATCAGAAAGTACAAGTTCTCTGCGCTTGAGGATCTCATCAATACGTTTTACAAAAGCTTCCGGGTCCTTGAAGTGATGTTTACTCTCTTCCGCGGCATTAGAGCAATCAGCTCCTTTCAGCAGGTCTGGGGAAACAGGGATTTCAAACAGATCGCAGAACATTTGGTTGGTCAGGGAAATCTTCCTTTCCTCGTTTTCGAGCAATACCCCGGTTTGGAGATTGGAAATCAGTGTCGCCAGGCGGTTTTCAGAAGCGATGATCTGTTCTTCAGCCTCTTTTTCTTTAGAGATATCCTCAACAATTGCCACTTCGTAAGCAATTTTCCCTTCGGGATCCCGTACTGCGCTTACTGAAGTCTTGGTGATAAGAGTTTCCCCTGATTTTTGAATAAATCGCTTGATCACTGAGTAATTGTCGAGCTTTCCCTCGCGCATTTGGGCGTGTAATTCTTTAGTGACAGTTTCGTCTTCAGGATCGGAAATAGCATCGACAGAGAGGTCTTTTAACTCACTTTCGCTATATCCCATCAAATCTGTAAAGGTTTTATTTGCCCTGATAAATTTACTGTCTACCGTGAGCACAATCCCCAATGGTGAATTCTCAACGATAATATCCAGTTGTTTCTTTTGCTCAGATAAAAGGGCTTCTACCTCGTTTTCCTTAGTGATGTCCCTGATGATGCCCTGTGCTGCAATGGGGTTTCTGTCTTTGTCGTAGATAAGGCTGCTATTGACTTGTACAAAGCGCACCGAATTGTCTTTCACCACAATCTTTGCCCTGTAGTTTTTCAGGGTACCCACTTCGTAAAGTTTTTCAAAAGATTCTTTGGTGTATTCCAGGTACTCGGGGTGAACCAACTGACTCAGGTTTATGGTTTCTTTGGTGTTGTCGTACCCCAACAGTTGTTTGGCTGCGGTATTCATCCTGATGACCTGCCCGCTGATGTCCATCACCAGGTACGGATCCACAATATTGATAAAAACGCCTTCGAGTTCGGAGGTCTTTTCACTCAAAAGGTTCTCGAGGCGATCATTCGTTTCTTTGAGTTGTCTGGAAGTGTCATAGAGTTCCTGAGATTTCTCCTCCAGGATCATCTCGGCCTGTCGCCTTGCTCTTTTCTGGCGATCCAGTGCCTTTTTCAGCAAAGTAACCTCTTTACTATCCATTTTGGACAATGTCAAATTTTACCTGAGTTCCGTCTTCTTTCAGCAGTTCATATGCAATATGAGCTGAAGAATTAAAATGAGTGAACGTTTTCTCTATGAGTCCGTGAGCCAGGCTGTAAAGTCCGCGCGAAGAAGAGTAAATCATAGAAAGACTGTTATCGTTTTGTTCCACGATGGTAAAACTGGGTAATTCTGCATCGGGATATAGCTTCTTTACATGCACATGGATATGGTCCTCAATTGAAATGATAAGGGCCAGGGGCGACTTGTAATTTTTGATGATTTCGGGATGCGTTCTCCCTAAACTGTCAAACAGATATAAGCCGAAAGTATGCAGCAGGTCATTTGCCGGTAGTTTTACCGTCTTACTCAGTTGGGTAAGAAGGGAGACCATTTCGTTAAATTCGTAGGTGCCTACTGAGGTGTAAATCCCTTCAGATTGGAGTTTTGATTCTTCGATAATCTGGTCTGTAACTTCCAGACCAAAGGATTCCTCTACCATCTCGAGGAACTCCGTAAAAATAAATCCTTTCATAATTTAAATAACTGGAAACAATGTAGGAAAATTAGCACCTGAGGAAAAAAATATGTTGTGAAACCACTAGTTTCATTAGGCTTTGACCAATTCATTGATTTCCCAATAGGCGATTACTTTTTGGATCTTATCCTCGTAATCCTCGTATTTTAGGGGTTTTATGATATACCCTGCTATTCCGGTGCGATAGCATTCAAGCAGGTCGGCCCGGTTTTGAGATGTTGTCAAAATGATGGTGGGTAAATATTTTAAGGCGGGATCTTTTTTCAATATCTGGAGAAATTCTATCCCGTTCATTCTGGGCATATTGAGGTCCAGAAAAATAATATCGGGAAGTTGATCAGGGCCTTTTAGAATTTCGAGTGCCTCTTCCCCGTTTTTTGCCTGAACGATATTGTGTTTCACGGGTAACTTAGAAGCAGTCCTGTTGAGCTTCATCGATTCAATTGCATCATCTTCTATAAAGAGTATCGTCATTGCTTTTGTCTTTAGGAAACAATAAAATTGGTAGATTTTCTCCTTCTAAAAAGGCCTACTTCGTTGAATGAAATTTAAGTGTAGACGAATGGTCGATCTCTGTAGATGAAGCATAGCCATCTTTTTTACGGCTCTTCTCTATCTGCTGAGGTTTCTTCTTTGAGCTTTTCCAGGAATCTTTGGTTGGCCTCAATGCCTTTTTCGGTCAAATACGGATACATAAGACTGTAATTCGCTTCCATTCCTTTCAGGACAATATTATCCTTAAAGTTTTTGATGCGGGAGTAAGAAATCCAGAAATGTGTATTTCTCCATAAATGTGCCGCGAGTTCATCGTACAGACCGGGAAAATCTTCAGGTTCGGGTTTCATATAACCCATCCCGATGGCCAGGTAATTTACTCCTTTGATCATTTTAAAAGCTTCTGTGATTTGCTCTTCAAGTAATTTGCTGATTTCAGGATAGAATTTGAGGATGTTTGGGGTGTCGAGGAAGAAAAAGCAAAACTGTTCCTGAAAGACAAAAAAGCTCTTGGTGATGTTAAGGCCTTCCCCCTCAATAATAAAAGTCTGATTCCCGTAAACGTCTTCCACGAGAACTTCGGTCATATAATCAAATATCGCCTTTACCAGGTCTTTTTTGGTAGCGTAATGGTAGTTGAAATTACTGAGGCTGATCCCACTTTTCTTCGCAATATCCTGATTTCGAACACTGTGTATCCCGGATTCATTAAAAAGTTCTACGGCTGCTAAGATGATTTTCTTTTTGGTTTTACTTACAGGCATAGGGTTTCTGTTATAAACTGTTTAATGATTATACGTACTATAGCGTTTTATTTGGATTATTAGTATACCGTATACTAATTTTATTTTGAATGAGATCGGTGTATTCTGAGACGAGGGTGATGAGGAAGGGCAAATAATGAGATTTTTATCTTTTATACTATACATTACATTAGTATATTTGCCCCGCAAAAAGCGAGGGTCGCGTAGCTTCCTTCTTCGTCTTACTTCGAAGGACAGGCAGCTTTGCAAAGTAAGATTGGGTCGCGTAGCTCATCCCGATAGATATCGGGAGGATAGAGCATCCCGCCGTAGGCGGGACGGTCACAGAAACTAAAATTGAATTTTGATTAAAACAT
>JABDQM010000161.1 GCA_013042315.1 Flavobacteriaceae bacterium
ACCCCAGACTTACAAAAATATCTTCTTCCAGGAATCGCTCCCAGACATCTACAACATTCCCGATAAACGCCAGGGAAACAACTTCAGAATCTCCCATTGCTTTCCTTGTTCTGTCGACCAACGCAGGCAGAGAATCGTAAATTTCGTCTACCCAACCCTGCTGATGTCTCTTATGAGCTGCAGCCGGATTAACCTCTGCACAAACAGTTATGCATTGTGCTATATTTCCAGCTTTGGGCTGAGCCCCGCTCATCCCCCCTAAACCGGAAGTTAAAAATACTTTTCCGTTTGGAGTATCCCCTTTTCGCAGCACCTTTCGAAAGGCATTCATCACCGTAATCGTGGTACCGTGAACAATTCCCTGTGGCCCTATGTACATGTATGAACCCGCTGTCATCTGTCCGTATTGGGTAACACCCAGGGCGTTGAAGCGTTCCCAGTCGTCGGGTTTAGAGTAATTGGGGATCATCATCCCGTTGGTAATGACCACTCTCGGAGCATCTTTTGAGGAGGGAAACAGGCCCATCGGATGGCCTGAATACATATGCAGCGTTTGCTGTTCCGTTATCTCAGCCAGGTATTTCATCGTGAGCAGATACTGCGCCCAATTCTGAAACACCGCCCCATTGCCTCCATAGGTGATTAATTCATCAGGATGTTGAGCCACAGCCGGATCGAGATTATTCTGGATCATAAGCATGATGGCCGCTGCCTCAGGGATCTTAGAAGGATAGTCCGAAATAGGTCTCGCATACATTCGGTAGTTCGGTTTAAATCGGAACATGTAGATGCGACCGTAATGCAAAAGTTCCTCCGCAAATTCCGAAGCCAATTTCTGATGCCAGGCTTCAGGGAAGTAGCGCAGGGCATTCCTTACTGCAAGACGTTTTTCATCACCGGTCAGGATTTGCTTTCGCAATGGTGCATGACTGATGTCATCACTTAGTTGAGCTTTTGGAGGTAGGGAATCGGGAATACCTTGTTGTATTGCTGCTTTAAACGAGTCTATGTCGGAAGATACTGATGCCTTCATTGGTCGGTGTTATTATAAACGATGCTTCCACTTTTAATGGTGTAACAGGGTTTGAGGCTACCTTGCCGATACAAAATTTCTCTGTGGTCCGCGCAGGGAAAGAGGACTATGTCGGCCAACATCCCTGAAACTAGTCGGCCTCTGTCTTTAAGTCCGAGTGCTGCTGCAGCTCTAAAAGTAAGACCAGCGAAAACCTCTGTAGTCGTCAATTTTTCAAAGGTACCGAGGATAGCTGCCTGAGTGAGGAGTTGTCCCATAGGAGCTGATCCCGGGTTGTAATCACTTGCAATGGCGACGGAAGCTCCTGCATCCAGCAAGGCTCGAGCAGGGGCGTAAGCACAACCCAGACCCAAGCTCGCTCCGGGAAGGGCAACTGCTATAACATCGCTCTTAGCCAGGGCCTTAATTTCTTTTTCCGTACTTGCCTCGAGATGATCGGCACTCAAAGCGTTACATTCAATAGCCACACTACTTCCCCCTGTAGAGAACTGATCTGCGTGAAGGGTAAGATCAAATCCTAGAGCGACAGCTTTCTTTAGATAGGGGAGTATCTCGGTCCTTGAAAACGCTCCTTCTTCAATAAAGGCATCCACCCTGTTGGCAAGACCTTCCTTTTTTATTTCAGGCAGAAGTTCCCGACTAATTAAATTGAGGTAATCAGCTTTTGTGCCCTTAAAGTCTTTTGGAAAGATGTGAGCAGCAAGACAAGTACTGACCAAATCAATGGGAACTGAAGACCTCGCTTTGTCTATCCCCCTCAGCATCTTGAGCTCATCTTTAATATTGAGTCCGTAACCACTTTTCACCTCCATGGTAGTGACCCCTTGATTGAGATGTTCCTGAGCCCTCTTCACTACTCCCAGGCTCAGATCTTTTTCAGAAGCCTGTCTTGTTTTGGTCACTGTATCCCATATGCCCCCACCTTTTTCAGCAATTTCCAAATAAGAACTTCCCGCATTTCGCAGGGCGTAATCCCCGGCTCTCGATCCACTGAAACAGATATGGGTATGGCAGTCAATAAATCCAGGTAAGGCTGTTATTTCCCCTTTTAGTATCGTGATGTCCGCACCTAGTTTTTCCGCCTTAGGCAGCAGTTTGTTATGGTCGTCAATGGCAATTATAATCCCATCCTCAGCGAGAATACCCTGCTGTTTCAATACCTGAAGAGCAGAATCTTTAAGAGCTCCCTTAAGGGGGAGCTCGGCCATCGGTATGAGTTCCGAAACAGGTCCCAGATAGGTGTATTGCGCCATGATTTAGTAAACTTCAAATTCTTTGGAAAAGGGAGTTTTCAATGAATAGCCCTTTTTATTACTAATTGCTTTGACCACAGAGATAA
>JABDQM010000163.1 GCA_013042315.1 Flavobacteriaceae bacterium
GGAGATGACAAGAACCTGGTCTGTGTTTATGAGATCGAAGACGGGTTTTACAAGTCGCCCATCGATGTCCACATCCTGCCCAATGGGGAGGCACAGTTCAAGGCTCAATCAAAGAATTTTGCGGTAGAGGTATATACTCTGCCCAACTTTGACCTTATCTATTCTAACCTCTGTATGGAGGAGTTTGAAGGGAATCTGCATATCAACGTGAAAGGGACCTTTGAATTGATTACGGATGATCCCTTTGTGGATTTCGATTATTACACCTTTGTGGAGGCAACTTCTGCAAACAATATGCAGATTACCACAACAGTAAATGATGCTGTTCGCAATCTGGATATTGATCTCTTAACCTGGGATTGCGTTGAGCCTACCTCAGAGAAAAAATTAAAGGTCACCAGTTTATTTAAGAAAAACGGGACTCAGAATTTCAAGATTAGAGGATTGTAGAAACCCGGGAGATTATCCGGCCGTATACAAAACAGGATCAATAAATAGAAAAAGTCCACCTCGGTGGACTTTTAAATTAATTCATAGTAGTAACCTACTGCAATCTAAGGCCTCTCCCACCCAAAATGCTCCCTAATCATCGCCTTAAGCTGATTGTCGGTCATGCTATCTGCAGTTTCTACCGCCTGAACTTTTGCGTTGATTCCAGGGTGCTTTTCTGAAATGGCTTTGGCAAACTTTTCCTTTACTTCGGCCGGACCAAAAATGGAAATGACATCGGCGCTTTTCAGGTGTTCTGCTAAATTGTCAAAATAATCCCTCATTTGGTGTTTTTCACGCTCCAGGTATCTGCTGTCCTGTACCACCTGCTGAGGTCCCCATTTGGTTTTGGAACGCGATCCCCCGCGAACATTATAGAATTCAAGATCTGATTCTACCGTTTTAAAATGTTCCTTTTCTCCCTCTAAAGTAACGAGATGAGCCTTTTCCTTATCGAGCCATATTCCAATTTTTTTCATAATCGTACGATTTAATTTGAGCGAAATTCGCTTTGCAGTTAAGTCATTTGGTTAATTTACAACCTACACACAAAGGATAAAATGATATTTGTCAGACTCTCGGAATCATTCATTTAAACTTTATAAATGCTCTGTCCCAACTATTGTTTATTTTAATACAATAGATGCAAAATCAGTAAGTTCTGTGATGATTTTTAAAACTATAAGTGAAAAAATTTGTCGTAGCTCCGGATAAGTTTAAATTTTCCAGCACACACCATAATAGATATAAGTATACTTCGAAATTAGTGGAAGGAATTATGCCTTCATGGTAGAATCCCTGATGATCAGGTTCGTTTTTATTTCAATGGTCTTTGTGGATATATCGGATGCCGGATTCTTAATTTCTTCAATAAGATATTTAACCGCCGTTCGTCCTATTTTATCCCCTGGTTGATCTACCGTAGTTAAAGCTGGTTGTATTATCGTTGAATTTGTTGAATTACTAAAACCTACTACTGCGATTTCTTCAGGTATCCTCACATTGAATTTATGAAGAGCTTTTATTGCCCCGATTGCGGCATTGTCGGTGATGGCGAATATCGCATCAGGACGTTTCTTTTTACTGAGAAGTATATTTGTTAGTCGCCTTCCCTGTGATAATGATATGTCTTCTGTACTCAATATTATTTTTTCCCGAAGAGGAATACCGTGATGATTCAAGGCCCTAAGGTATCCTGCAAAACGTTTTTCAGAGTTATACGAATTTTCAGTTTCCTTAATAATAGCTATTCTTTGTTTGCCCAATTCTATAAGATGTTCTACCGCGTTAAATGCAGCCTCTTCTTCATCAATTACAACTTGCGTACAGGGAATTTTAACAGAAACCTTGTCGAAGAGGACCAAAGGTATTCGATTCAAAACATCTAATACTTCTTCAACCTTAGTGATTTTTCTTGCCAAAGACATCAGAATCCCGTCTACCCCGAACTGCATCATGGTATGTAGCATTTCCAGTTGTTTGGCCTCATTATTCTTCGATTCGGATATAATCACCCGATACCCTCTGACTTCAGCTTCTTCCAGAACACCTTTTAAAATAGTGGAGGTAAACAAATGTGTAATGTTCGGGACAATTACTCCCAGCATATGACTCTCTTGTGATCGGAATCCTCTGGCAAATAGGTTAGGAGTATAATGTAATTCTTTGGCCAGTTTGGCTACTTTATTTTTGGTCTTCTCACTAATGTCGGGGTGATCGTTCAAGGCTCTGGAGACTGTTGAAACAGATAGATTAAGTTTTTCGGATAACTCCTTTAAAGTGGTATTCTTCTTTTTCATCTAGTTCTCTATTCTTGATTCTTAAAAAATTGATATTCAGTTTTGAAAAATACATAAAATGCAAACGTTTTCGCAATCGTTTGCATATGAAATTCTCAAAAAAAATGTAAAATATGTATGGTATTGAAATATTTTTAACCAGTTAATAGCAAAATGCTAAAAAATCAACTCAATTATTAGGAACTAAAATTAAGTATCATGAAAAAATTAATTATTGCGGTAATCGGATTTTTTGTAACAGTAGCTGGCTTGGCTCAGACTGATATTTCCGGTACTGTTACGGACAAATCCGGTGAGCCGATTCCCGGAGCTAACATCATTATTGCAGGTAGTACTTCTGGTACTACTTCTGATTTTGATGGGAATTATCAATTTACCACCGACTTAACAGGAAGTAAAATTTTAAGAGCATCCTATCTTGGTTTTGCCACCATGGATATGCCCATTGAATTAAATGGTACGGCTCTAACAATTAATTTTGTATTGCAGGAAGGTGGTCAGCTGCTAGACGAAGTTGTATTAACAGCTTCAAGCACATTCAGATCACAAAAGCAAGCGCCACTTTCTATTAGTTCAAAGAAAATGGCAGATATCACCAAATTGTCAGCCAACAGTCAGGCCGACATATTGAGGGATGTTCCCGGGATAACTGCTGAAGGTGGTGGTGGTGAAACTGCTACTAATTTGTTTGTAAGAGGTCTCCCATCTGGTGGACAATATGTATTTAATCCATTGCAGTATGATGGTATGCCGTTGATGAGTACGTTTGGATTAAACTCTTCAGCACATGATGTCTATGCAAGACCCGATATAGGTTTTAAAGGGGTTGAATTTGTCAGAGGAGGTGCTGCTGTATTATACGGTGCAGGTTCTGTTGCAGGTATCATTAACTATACAAGTAAGACCGGAGACACTGATGATGGTAATATAATTAATGTTGAATGGGGTAGCCGAGGCCGATTAAAAACCGATTTTTATACCGGTGGACAGCTCGGTGGCGAAGATTCCAATACCTTTTATGCTTTTACCGGCTTTGTTCGAAAAGATGATGGACCAATTGAAACTGGCTTGAGTACACGCGGTGTGCAATTCAGGGGAAACATAAAGAAAAGATTTGAAAACGGTTCCTTCACAGTTCATGCCCAGTATATAGATGATAAAGCACAATTCTTTTTACCACTGCCTTTAGAAGGAGGATCAAGAGAACGTCTTGCCGGTAATGACGGCGATGATGTTGAGCAGCTACTCACCGGGGAACTGGCAGAAACCTCATTTTTGACTCCTGGAGGAGTATATAAAAGTCCGATTGAAGATGGTGTATATACCAAAGGTGGTTACTTAATGGGTGATTTTATTTATAACCTTAGTGACAATCTGAGGTTTAAATCAAAAATTAAATACGCCAACTATGAACATAATTTTGCACTGTATGTTGGTGGAAATGGAGACTTTGGAAACCCTATAACTTTATCTGATTATGTATCTGAAGTTGCTCCTGGAAACACAGGATTTAATGCTACTTATCAAGGTGGTAGTGGGGATCAGATCAGCAATAGTGATTTGGTTGTTGAAAATTTACATGTAGACCGCTTAAGACCCATGACCGATTATTCTGGGGAGGCTAATTTAATTTTTAACTCAGAAAATGGGTATCATACCTTTACCCTTGGAACTTTCCTTGCAAGAACAGAGGCAGAAGATGTGAATTATCAATATAGAGTTCTCTCAGAATTCAACAACAATCCAAGATTAGTGAATTTGAGCTATACAGATGCAGGTGGCGGTAATGTTATTTATTCTACCGGTGGTATCTACAATAGAATTGGTATGACCTCAAACCGATTTTTAACCCAAAGCAGAACAGCTTTCTATTTAACCGATGAAATGGTATTTGACAGATGGCGATTTGATGTTGGTCTGCGTATTGAATCTACAAATGGAGTCTTCAACGACGGTGCTATAGAGGAGTCAACCGTTTATGATAATACAGAACTTTCAGATAATTTGCGAAATGTACGGTTTGCGAATGGTAGTTTCACTACTGCAGAAATAAATGCGACAGATTGGGCTCTCTCACTTGCAGGCTTGTACGAACTTACGGATGTTACCAACCTTTATGCCAACTTCTCCAGAGGATTCTTCTTTCCTCAGCAGAGAGGTTTCGCACCAACACCGGGTATTCGAGAATCTAACTATGAGGCAGAAACCATTTTACAAGGAGAACTTGGTGCAAAATTTGGAACGTCTAACTTTTCAGGTTCTGTAGCAGGGTATTTTGTAAGACTAAATGATCGTATCCGTATAGATCAGGCCATTGTAAATGGAAATTTGGTAGACCAGGGTAGAAGTGAACAAAGCACAAGCACAATAGGTCTGGAAGGTACCTGGAGTTATAGGTTCACTGATTTTTTCAATGTGAACGGAACCGTTACTTACCAAAATCATGAGATCAAGACCAATGAAACAACAG
>JABDQM010000038.1 GCA_013042315.1 Flavobacteriaceae bacterium
ATCTCGTATACCGTCTTGCATCCGTTACAACAAAAAGTTTTGCCCTGAAACAGGACAGTAGCTTCATCACAGGGATCCCCACAATGAAAACATGCTTCGTTATCCATACACTTGTCAAATACCTGGGGCCAAAGATGCAAACTGAACGGAAGGTAAAATATGACATTCGTCAGTTTAAGTAATTATTGGACATAAAAAGCAAGCATAAAACAAACCGTTAAAATCATAAAAGAGATATGGCAACCTATGTAAATTGTCTTACCTTAGAGGAGTTAAAGGACCTCCGCATGAAAAACAGATGTGAGAACTGCATCGTCAGACAATTTAATACCTTACGAGCTATGAGCAAGGAGGAATTAAAGCGTGTTTCCGATTCAAAGACCACCAAAAAGATTAAGAAAGGTCAGGCTATTTTTCAGGAAGGCGAAAAACTGAATGGCGTATTCTGTGTTCGTGAGGGAGTGTCCAAACTTTCCAAACTCAGCGCAAATGGGAAAGACCAGATTGTAAAACTCGCCAGCAAAGGGGAGGTGATGGGACAGAGATCAGTAATTGCCGAAGAATCTACAAATTTGAGTGCAATCGCAGTAAGCGATATGGAGGTTTGTTTTATTCCCAAAGAAGGGATTGTTGACGCCCTCCACAAGAATCCGAATTTTACCGTTGAGGTTTTGCGTCATATGGCCCACGATTTACGTGAAGCGGATGATGTTATCGTAAATATGTCTCAAAAAACGGTCAAACAGCGCATTGCAGAGGCCTTTTTATACCTCAGGGATAATTTTGGGGCAGATGCTGATGGCTATCTCACCGTAACCTTGTCCAGGGAAGATATAGCCAATGTGGTTGGAACTGCAACCGAATCCTGTATCAGGATCATATCTGAATTCAAGAAGAAAAACTTCATCAAGACCTCCGGGAAAAAGATCGGAATATTGGATGAGAAAAAGCTGCAAGACCTCGTTGATGGCTTTTAAATAGTACCTTTTGCTCCCGGATTTAACTCTTTTCAGTATTGCCATTTTGTTGCCCAACTCCCGCAACCTCTTTTAAACCTGACAAAAGTCATTGTTTCAGCCAAATGTCATATCTACTTTTACCCCTGTTACTGTAGATAATCTTTATGAAGCAAGTTCTATTACCCACCGATTTTTCAGAAAATTCATGGAATGCCATTACGTATGTCCTTGAATTATTAAAGGAAGACGAATGTACATTTCATTTGTTGAATACCTACACACCTGTAATCCCTAACAACAGGTTTATGGCTTCTAGTTTACAAGGGAGCGTCCTGGAGGAGGGAAGTAGGGAAAATTCAAAAAATGGCTTAAAAAGCATCCTGAAACGAATAGAAAAGTCGCACAAGAATAAAAATCATTCATTTAAGATCAAATCGTCCTTTAACATCCTGGTAGAAGAGATCAGAACGATGATCGAAGAAGAGGAAATCGATCTTATTGTCACCGGAACAAAAGGAGCTTCAGGTGTTGATGAAGTATTTCTGGGGAGCAATACGGTTCGGATAATTAAGGCGGTTAAAGAGTGCCCGGTACTTACTATCCCCAGGAATTTTAAATTCGTGCGGCCTCAGGAAGTGGTCTTTGCAACCGATTTTATGAGATACTACAGCAAATCAGAATTAGTGCCTTTGATAGAGTTGGCAAAAAGTTTTAAAGCAACTATCCGAATCGTCTATGTTCAAGAAGAAATTAAAGCCCTGACTGAAGTACAGCAGTTTAATCTCAATATGCTTAGGAAGTATTTTAAAGGGATCGATCACTATGTCCATACGGTATCTGAATTAAATTCTGTTTCAAAAACTTTGGAGGTCTTTGCAGATGAGTTGGATATCCATCTGCTGGCCATGCTTAATTATCAGCACAGTTATATGGAACGAATGACCAGGGAGCCTGTAGTGAAGTGTATGGCATTCCACACTCAGGTGCCTCTATTGGTAATCCCTGAATTAGGAATGAACGGCCCTAAACAGTCAAGTAAAAAATCAAAATTACAATTGGCGAAGTAATTTACTCCTCAATAGGATAATCCTCATAAAAATCTTTAAAGGTTTTGGAAGTGGTGTAATTATCTGTCAGCACTTTATAGACCATATATACAATCATGATCTGCCCAAGTACGGTGATATAGAATACCCAATTAAAAGGAAAGTTCATAGCAGCCATAATCGTCACGGTAAAAAGTACCAGGGTGGTGGCTCCCACCCAAAACATTGCGGAATCTTTCATAGTATTTTTTTGTAAAAATACCGGATA
>JABDQM010000172.1 GCA_013042315.1 Flavobacteriaceae bacterium
CCCTGGTGGGGTATTATGTTAGCTATGCGGGAAGTGCCAGACCTATTTCCGAAGTTCATTTTAAGGACAAGCTGGTCAGTTTTAGTATTCCTCCTCAGTGGATCGGATCACAGTATATGATGTTTACTGGAACTGTGAACGGAGATGCCATGGAAGGAAACCTTCTCGATCATACTGGAATGCCACATGCCTTCAGGGGAGTAAGAGCTCCAAAATTACTTTATGCAGAACCTGAAAAATGGTCTAAACCTAAACCCCTCTTAAAAGAAAATGCCCTGGATGGGTGGATGGTGCCTGCAGGAAGTGATAACAATCAGTGGTTTGTTAAAGACGGCGTATTGACCAGTCCCGCTTCAGGAGCTAACCTAATGACTGAGGAAAAATTTATGGACTTTAAACTGCACATCGAATTCAAGTATCCGGAACACTCCAATTCCGGAGTTTACCTCCGCGGGCGTTACGAAGTGCAGGTAGAGGACAGTTATGGGAAAGAACCTTCTTCGGTATATCTGGGAGGGGTGTATGGCTTCCTGACACCTAATGAGAATGTCGCAAAGAAACCCGGTGAATGGCAAAACTATGACATTACCCTAGTGGGAAGGCGGGTAACTGTAGTGGCCAATGGCAAAACTATCATCCACAGGCAGATCATCCCGGGGATTACCGGGGGCGCTCTGGATAGTAAGGAAGGTGAACCCGGACCAATATATCTTCAGGGAGACCACGGACCCGTGGAATATCGCAATATCACTATTGCCATCCCTGAGAAATAAAATTTAAAAGACAAAACAAGATTGAATTTAGTAAACCTGTTATATTCTGTCATATGAAATACCTGCTGGCCTTCTTTATGGTTACCATTTTTATTCTGAGTTGTAAGGAGGAAAAAGAGTACAGTTCCATCGACCCGGTGAACTGGGAAAAAAGGACGATTGCACCATCAGGATCTGATTCTATGATAGTGGGCAGTACATATTTGTCTGTGTATTCTCAGATTTACAGTCAGACCGAACATGTAACGCACGACCTTACAGCGACGGTGAGTATGCGGAATATCAATCGTGCCGATACCGTCTACCTTACCAGAGCCCAGTATTTTGATACTAAAGGAAACCTTATCCGGACGTATTTTAACCGAACCATTTATATTGCTCCTATGGAGACCATAGAAATTGTGATCGATGAGAATGACAAAGAAGGAGGTACGGGGGCGAATTTTCTGTTCGACTGGACAACGGCTACCGACATACAGGAACCTTACTTTGAGGCAGTTATGATTTCGACATCCGGTCAGCAGGGACTTTCCTTTGCTTCTCAGGGGATTCGACTGGAATAAAATTTAACCAGGACTATTATAGAATTTCACCGTTATTCTCGGGTTGTAAGCAATTAGAATTACAGGGTCGGTATTCACTTTAAAAATGAATAAATCATGAGACACTTCCTGCTTGTTATCTTACTCCTAATTTTGGGCTGTACCTCCTCTCAGCCTGAGACCTTTGATACTTTATTAAAAGATAGTCCTTCTATTGAGGGTAAGTCGGCCTACCTCAATTCCCCATTTGTCACGGCAGGGAATCGTGTTTACCTGGTGGGTCATCAGGATGGCAGTTTTCCTGAACTGGGCTGGCATATACAACATGAAATGGGTGGCCTGTGGGATCATCCCATCAAGCTAATGGACGGTTTTGAGATCGAGCTACAGCTGGAAGAAAAGAAGTTAAGCCTTGATAAAGCCGGTACCTTTACAAATTATCCCTTCGGCAACAGACACTCATTCATTTTTGAGAATGACGGATTAAAGATTGATCGATGGCAGTTTGTACCGGATGATAAGGAAGGGATTCTGGTTCAGCTTGCATTTACCAATGAATCAAATAAGCCCAGGGAACTCGATATATCCTTTACAGGACATGCTGATCTCCGACCTACTTGGTTGGGGGAGAGAACTGGGATGAATGACAGCAAGGACGAGGCTTATTTCAGGGAAAATGCGGATGCATGGGTCATGAAAGATATCGAAAATCCATGGTTTGTGGCCTTTGGGGCCGATATTGCTTCAGAATCACAAAAGCAGCTAATAAGCCCTTACGGAGGGAAGGGGATTAGTGGCAGACTGACATATCCCTTTTCTCTTGACGCAGGTGAAACCAGGACAATTACATTTGTCCTTGCAGGTTCTTATGTTTCCGAAGATGCAGCAATAGATACCTATAAATCGCTACATGATAATTCGATCTCACTCCTGAAAGAAAAACAGGCGAGATATGCTCAAATAGCTGAAATGTCAAAACTGACGATCCCGGACAAGCATTTACAGCAAACCTTTGAATGGCTGAAATACAATTGCGACTGGCTGGTACGCGAAGTGCCTGA
>JABDQM010000173.1 GCA_013042315.1 Flavobacteriaceae bacterium
TAAACAGAACCAATATTTTTAGCAAAACCAAAGGGGTTTACAATACTTCCCGTACCTGCAGAACTGGGTCCCGCCGCATTCGAAATAGTAACATTGGCACTACCGCCCATTGTGATCTTATCCGAAACATCAAATTCTGCGTTTACACGCGTGGTTAGTCGGTCAAATTCTGATGTAACCACATAACCTTCTTCATCTAAATATGAGGCTGAGAAAAACACCCTGTGGTCTTCCCCTCCACCAGAAACATTTACATTATAATTCTGTCTCACACCAGTTTTAGTTAATACGTCATACCAATCCAAGCTTTTATAAATAACCTGGGCAGCTGGATTAATTTGACCATTCACACCAACAATCTGGTCATTGGGGACATTAAATGGGTTATACCCAAGACTTTGGTAGATATTTGCTGAAGCAAAAGCGGGATCTCCGGCACCAGCACTAGAATTTCTCAAGGCTTCCCACATAGTTTCATAGTACTGCGCGGGGCTCAACTCATCATAAAATGGAATAGCCTGGCTTGTAAGCCCGTATTGCATTGATGCATTTACCTGAATTTCGCCACGCGTACCACTCTTTGTAGTGATTATAACTACCCCGTTGGCAGCTCTACTACCATATAAGGACGTTGATGCTGCATCTTTAAGAATAGTAAAAGATGCGATATCTTCCTGGTTAATTGTGTTCAATGCGCCCTCGTACTGCACTCCATCCACGATAAACAGGGGATCTGAATCACCGTTAAGCGTACCTACACCTCGTATTACAATACCGGGCGAAGATCCGGGTTGTCCTGAAGGAGATGTAAACTGAATACCTGTTGCTCTACCTTCAATAGCAGCAATAGGTGAAGTAACATTTCTGATAGCCAGGTCTTCAGCACCCACCACGGCTGCTGAACCTGTAAAGGCTTCCTTTGTTGAAGTACCGTAGGCGGTTACAATAACCTCATCCAACGCCTGGGTATCTAATTCCATTTGCACATTGATGGTACTGGAAGATCCGACAGTTCTCTCTGTCGTTCGTTGGCCTATGTAACTAAACCTGAGTTTCTGTCCTACAGCAGCGTTTATGCTGTAATTTCCATCAAAATCAGATTGGGTACCGTTAGTAGTGCCCACAATTACGACGGATACACCTGGTAAAGGCACCCCGGTTTCATCTGTGACGTTTCCGCGGATGGTTTTTTCCTGGGAAAATCCAAGTTGAGAAATTAGCATGAACAACGATGCTAAAATCAAAATGTTTTTAGATTTCATGTAAGTTAGTTTTTTAGTTAATTCCTAACAAGCTAAGGGATTTTGATAAGAAATACTATTAATTTATTGACATTAACAGAAATGAGAATGGATTAGAATTCAATGGTAGTATGGCCTGAAAGAGGATCGTTAAAAATATTTAATACAAAATAGATTTGAATATCAACAGTCTGAATGCGTTCTGAAAATGAGATATAATTATCACTCTTGAGATAATCATCCTTTGATATGGTCCGAATATCGTTTTTGTCCCGGAAGTCGTCTAAAAAGACAAAAGTACTTTTGAAAGGCATGAACAAAATACACTAGGTGTTTCTATCATTCCGATAAAAGTCTTGTCCCGTTATCGGTTCTATAACCGATTTATTCAGTAGGTAATAAACTGTAAATGTTTGAAAAGTAACTACTCCTTTAGCGTATGATATACATTTTGAACGTCATCATCCTCCTCGATCTTTTCCAGTAGTTTTTCCACTTCTTCAGCTTCTTCCGAAGAGAGTTCTTTGGTTACTTGGGGTATGCGTTCAAAACCTGAAGAGAGTATTTCTATCTCTCTGTTTTCCAATTCTTTCTGTATGGCTCCAAAGCTTTCGAAGGGGGCGTAGATCATAACGCCATCTTCGTCTTCAAAAACTTCTTCTACTCCAAAATCGATCATCTCCAGCTCCAGTTCCTCCAGGTCTATCCCTTCTGCGGGAATGCGAAAATTACACGTATGGTCGAACATAAACTCAACAGAGCCCGAAGTTCCCAGACTGCCGTTGCACTTATTAAAATAGCTGCGGATATTGGCTACGGTACGGGTGTTGTTATCGGTGGCTGTTTCTATGAGCACTGCTATCCCATGAGGAGCATAACCTTCAAAAAGCACTTCTTTATAGTCTCCCTCAGATTTGTCACTAGCCCTTTTAATGGCTCGTTCAATATTGTCTTTGGGCATGTTCACCGCTTTGGCATTCTGAATCACAGCACGCAGGCGGGAGTTTGTATCGGGATCCGGTCCTCCTTCTTTGACGGCCATAACAATATCTTTCCCTATCCTCGTAAAGGCTTTGGACATAGCCGACCACCGCTTCATCTTACGTGCCTTACGAAATTCAAATGCTCTCCCCATAGAC
>JABDQM010000195.1 GCA_013042315.1 Flavobacteriaceae bacterium
GGGATGAATGCTAAACTCATGACTCAGTACCTCGAGTTCGTTACGGATCGCCTTTTGGTAGAATTGGAATGTGAGAAAGTTTACAACTCCACTAATCCATTTGATTTTATGGATATGATCTCCCTTCAGGGGAAAACGAATTTCTTCGAAAAACGCGTATCTGAATATCAAAAAGCCGGTGTTCTTAACAAAGAGAAAGATACGGACTCACAGAAGATCAGTTTTGACGCCGATTTCTAAGGCATCTTAAGTATAAAGAGCCCTTTAAGTACAGGGCTTTTTATGCTCCATTTTTAAAATGTTAAAAATTTTATAAAATACTCAAACCAACCCTTATATTTTAATTAAATAAGCGCAGCAAAATGTACGTAGTAAAAAGAGACGGTAGAAAAGAACCCATGATGTTCGACAAGATCACGGCCAGGGTTCGAAAATTGTGTTATGGCCTGAACGATCTTGTAGATCCTGTAAAAGTGGCCATGAGGGTTATTGAGGGCCTTTATGATGGGGTGACCACTTCAGAGCTCGATAATCTGGCTGCTGAGATTGCCGCAACACTAACTACTGCACATCCTGATTACGCTAAGCTGGCTGCGCGTATCTCGGTTTCCAACCTGCATAAAAATACAAAGAAGTCCTTCTCCGAAACCATGAAGGATCTTTACGAATATGTCAATCCCAGAACAGGAAAGAAAGCCCCTTTGCTTTCCGATGAGGTATACAAAGTGGTTTCCGAAAACGCTGAAAAGCTCGATTCCACAATAATTTACAACCGGGATTTTGGCTATGACTACTTTGGTTTTAAAACTCTTGAACGCTCTTACTTATTAAAATTAAATGGGAAGATAGCAGAACGTCCTCAGCATATGCTTATGAGAGTGGCTGTTGGAATACATCTCAACGACCTGGATTCGGCAATTGAGACTTATGAGCTCATGTCAAAGAAGTTTTTCACCCATGCCACCCCGACACTTTTTAATTCGGGAACTCCAAAACCACAGATGTCCTCATGCTTTCTTCTGGCTATGAAAGATGACAGTATTGATGGCATCTATGACACTCTAAAAAATACAGCGAAAATCTCCCAATCTGCCGGTGGTATAGGTTTGTCTATTCACAATATCAGGGCCACCGGGTCTTATATAGCGGGCACTAACGGCACCTCTAACGGTATCGTCCCAATGCTTCGGGTATTTAACGATACTGCGAGATATGTAGATCAGGGTGGGGGGAAAAGAAAAGGTAGCTTCGCCATCTACGTAGAACCGTGGCATGCCGATATCTTCGAATTTTTAGAACTAAAAAAGAATCACGGAAAAGAAGAAATGCGCGCACGAGATTTGTTCTACGCCATGTGGATTCCGGATTTATTTATGAAACGGGTAGAAACTGACGGGGAATGGACGCTGATGTGCCCTAACGAATGCCCTGGCCTTTTCACCCATCACAGTGAAGAATTCGAAGAATTGTACTTAAAGTATGAAAATGAGGGGAAAGGAAGAAAAACCATTCGTGCACGGGAATTGTGGGAGAAGATTTTGGAATCTCAGATAGAGACCGGAACTCCTTACATGCTTTATAAGGATGCTGCAAATCGCAAGAGTAACCAGAAAAACCTGGGAACCATAAGATCATCCAACTTGTGTACGGAGATAATGGAGTACACCTCACCCGACGAGGTGGCGGTATGTAATCTTGCCTCCATTGCTTTACCTATGTTTATCAAAAATGGAAGTTTTGATCACAAAGAACTTTTCAGGGTCACAAAACGAGTAACCAAAAACCTCAATAGAGTAATTGATCGCAACTATTATCCCGTTAAAGAAGCCGAAAACTCCAATATGCGACACAGGCCTATTGGGTTGGGGGTACAGGGACTTGCCGATACTTTTATTTCACTTCGTCTTCCGTTTACAAGTGATGAAGCCAAAAAGTTAAATCAGGATATTTTTGAAACACTCTATTTTGCGGCAGTGACGGCATCCATGGAAGCAGCTAAAGAAGAAGGTCCTTATTCTACCTATAAGGGATCTCCTATTTCCCAAGGAGAGTTTCAACACAACCTATGGGGAATTAAGGATGAGGAATTATCCGGCCGCTGGGATTGGGAAAAATTACGCAAGAGCGTAAAAAAACACGGAGTTCGAAATTCACTCCTTGTTGCGCCCATGCCAACAGCATCAACCTCGCAGATTCTCGGAAACAACGAATGCTTTGAGCCTTACACTTCAAATATTTATACTAGAAGAGTCCTTTCAGGAGAATTTATCGTGGTAAACAAACACCTCCTTGAAGATCTGGTTGAGTTGGGCTTGTGGAACGAAAACCTGAAACAGGAACTCATGCGTGCCAATGGTTCAATTCAGCATATCGATGGAATTCCTGAAGATATCAAGGAACTTTACAAAACGGTTTGGGAATTGAGTATGAAAGATATCATTGACATGTCCAGACATCGAGGATACTTTATCGATCAAAGTCAGTCTCTGAATTTATTCATGGAAAACGCGAATTATTCTAAACTGACTTCTATGCATTTTTATGCCTGGAAGAGCGGACTCAAAACAGGAATGTACTATCTGAGGACTAAAGCAGCAGTGGATGCCATCAAATTCACCCTGGATAATACCAAAAAGAAGGAAATGCCAATTAGTGTAGCTGCAGAAGCCGAAGTATTGGCAGCTACTCCTGATCCCAAAGCCGCAGAAGCCCTTCAGGTAAAGACTTCTCCGGTACAGGGAACAGAAGCTACGGCAGAACCCATGTCCCCAGAAGAAATGAAAGCGTTGATCGCACAGGCCAAAGCAGGTGAAGCCGATGATGACTGCCTGATGTGTGGTTCTTGATCGCAGACTTTATTTCAGATCAGACCTCGAATTTGAAGCACTTATGCCTAAGGTTTTAGAATAGTGTTTATTAAGCTATACCCCGGATATCCTTTACAACAACGGTATCTGGGGTATTTTTTGTTCTTGTTTTATTATCGATTTAGGAATCTTTAATGCGAGGCAGGATGGTTGACTTGCCAATGAGCAAGAGGGCCACATAAATAAAGAGAAGTAAGAAATAGTAATCCATAGCACATCATCCTTCTTCTATATATACGGTGCGAAGCTATTTATCAGATCTTTTATCTCGCTCTGGAAGAAAAAAATAGGAAAAATTCAATTTCAATGAGGATGCTCGGCCAGAGGTGATCAAGGCTGAGGATCGACTGCTTTATAAGCATCAATTACGGCTCTCTCCCCGGCAATACCCGCCAAAGAATTACCGTGTTCCATCCCTAAAATTCCTCTATACCCTTTCTCGTGAATAAATTTGAGAACATTTTTATAATTGATTTCTCCACTATTAGGCTCATTTCTACCAGGGTTATCCCCGATCTGGAAGTAGGCGATCTCGTCCCAGCAAGATTCAATATTCGGGATTAAATTACCCTCCTGAATTTGCTGATGGTAGATATCAAAAAGAATTTTACAAGAAGGTGAATTTACGGCTTTGCAAATTTCGTAAGCTTGTGGACTCTCTGTTAGGAACAAGCCCGGATGATTTCGAAAGTTCAATGGCTCCAGGACCATGGTAATGCCATGAGGCTCAAGAATGGCACAAGCCTTCTTTAAGGTTGAGATTAAGTTGGATGTTTGATATCCCATTCGAAGTTTTAGATCCTTATGTCCCGGCACGACTGTCATCCATTTGGCTCCTACGCGCTTCGCAACTTCCACAGCATCGTTTATCTGCCCCAAAAATTCCTCTCTTAATTCTATATTTCCTGAAGTCAGGTTAGGCGAATCCCAATAGATTTTATGAGCTACAAACACCCCCATTGTCAGTCCTCTTTCTTTCATAACTGCGGCCATTGCATTTTGCATCTGCACAGGACGTTGAGCCATTTCGTTATCCTCGAAAGCGGTAAATCCCTCATCTGCCATAAAATGAAGTTGAGCAAGGGGATCTTCTCCGGCACTTTCTTTAAACATACCTATATGTGGGGCATACTTTAGCTGAAAGCGATGAGCAGCAATGTTATTGGTGTAATTCCCAAGGACAGAAAACCCTGTCAGGGACAGGGTTCCGGTAGCTAAAGCTGTATTATGTATAAATGTTCTTCTTTTCAATCCATTTTAATTAAAGGGACCAATCTTTTCCGCCTGTGAGCTCATTGAGGTCTCCACAACCTATGTATTCTCCGGGGACCGGGAGATAAGCCAAAACATTCTCACCAACATACTCTGAGGTTTTATATCCCCAGATGGTCATATCGCGTAGATTTTTAGAAAAGGAATAACGCATTACCTCATCCGGCACTGCTTCATTTTCTCCTTTTGCAGCGGCAGAAGTGTTCTTGATCATAAGTTCTTCGTTCTCAATCATTTCTTCCTCTGACACCTCCAAGGTTTTTGCAAAGATAGGTTCAAGATCTTCTGTGGTAAGCTCCTCTGCTTTTTCCTTTCCTGTTTCACTCAGGGCATTCTGAATAAACTTGTTCAGGGAAAGCTTTGTCATATCCTGCTGAATTTCTTCCATGATCTCATTCGTAAACCGATCTATAAATACGTGTACGTTTACTTCGGAAGCCGAAGGAGTATCAGTCTTAGGTAATATAATATCCACCAGTTTGATGATTATATTGCCTTCTTCCTCTGTGAAAAAATCAGGTGTCCAATCTACTGCCTTCACATCATTACACCCCTGTACGAGAGACAAGAGTGTAGGAGTAGCGATGGTATATCCTAAGGCCAGCCCCATATTTTTTAATGCTATTCTTCTATCCATTATAAGAGTCCTTTTTTGAGTTGTTCTGCCGCGTGATTTGCAGCTCGTGCCGTAAAGGCCATATAGGTTAATGAGGGATTTACACAGGCAGCTGAGGTCATAAATGCCCCATCAGTGACGTATACGTTTTTTACCGCGTGTACCTGGTTGTAGCCGTTGAGCACTGAAGTTTTAGGATCACGTCCCATTCTTGCAGTTCCCATTTCGTGAATACCGAGTCCAAGAGCTCCGGGCCTGTCGAAAGTCTGAACATCTCTTAACCCTGCTTTAGAGAGCATTTCAAAGGCTTGTTCTTTCATATCCTCACGCATATTCCATTCATTTTCATGGAATTCAGCATCAAAAGTTACAGTGGGTAGCCCCCATTGATCCAAATTGTCATAATTCATGGTCATTCGGTTATCCTCATGCGGTAATACCTCTCCGAAGCCTCCCATTCCGAAGGTCCACCCTCCTGGTTTAAGGATGGCTTCTTTCAGGTCTTTTCCATGTGAGAGTTCTGAGACCACTTCATCCCAATTACCTCTGCTGCCACTTCCCTGATAGCCGTATCCCCGTGTAAAGGACTTCATATTTGACTTACCTCCGAGATTACGGAAACGCGGGACATAAATGCCATTGGGTTTGCGTCCTTTAAAATATTTATCCTCATAGCCGTCGAGTTTTCCGGCAGCTCCAACACCTAAATGGTGGTCCATGATATTTCTTCCCAATTGATCGGAGTCGTTCCCCATTCCATTGGGAAAACGATCAGACCTCGATTGCAAGAGAATGGCTGTAGAAGCCATTGACGAAGCACAGAGGAAGATCACTTTTGCTTTAAACTCAAAGGTTTCTTTGGTTACCCGGTCTATTACTTTTACCCCGGTTGCTTTTTTCGTATCAGGGTCATACATGACTTCGTGGACGATTGAATCGGGCCTTAAGGTCATATTACCTGTAGCTTCTGCCGCAGGTAGTGTAGATGAATTACTACTGAAGTAGGCCCCGAAAGGACATCCTCTGATACATCGGTTTCGGTACTGACATTTACTTCTGCCGTCCCCTTCAAATTTTTTGCTGCTGTTGATATGCGCAACTCTACCTGCAGTAATTACTCTGCCGTCAAAGTTTTCAGCAACTTTTTCCCTGACGTGCTGTTCAGCGCAATTGAGTTCCATCATCGGCTCAAAAACACTGTCGGGTAACTGTGGAAGTCCGAGTGCTTCTCCTGAAATACCAACATAGGTCTCTACCTTGGTGTACCAGGGGGCAATATCTTTATAGCGAACAGGCCAGTCTACAGCTATACCTTCTTTCTTATTGGCTTCGAAATCGAGATCACTCCATCTGTAACTATGCCGGCCCCAAAGCAGGGATCTTCCCCCCACGTGATAGCCTCGCATCCAGTCGAAACGCTTGGTTTCGTTATAAGGGTGTTCCAAGTCATTGACAAACCAAAAATTGTGCGGTGCCTTCACTGTATATCCGGTACGTGCCTGCTTAAACTGCTTCGCAGCTTCTTCTGGAGGTAGTTCTCCATTATTGGGAAAGTCCCAGGTATCCATGTTTGCGGTGGGGTAATCTTCACGATGTTTTACCATCCGACCACGCTCCAGGACAAGTGTCTTTAATCCGTTCTCGCATAATTCCTTAGCGGCCCATCCTCCACTTATTCCCGTCCCAACTACTATGGCATCATAGGAATCCTGTTCTTCATTGTAATAAAATTTACTCATCTAAATCTATAGTTTGAAAGCTAAATGTATTAAATATAAAATTAATTTTCTACATTTAAACGGCCTTATTATTGAGGATTCCGTGTTAAAAACAGGATTTGTCAGCAATAATAATATTGATCTTAATACTACTTTACAAAGGCTATATTGACGTGAGAATAATAACCAGAGATTTTGATCCTTTGTAGTTTGCTTTTAACCCATTAGAAAAACAGAGATGAAAAGAAGGAGATTTGTTAGAAATACAACTGCAGCCAGCTTAGGACTGACGGTTCTAGGAATGTACAGTTGTAAACAAGCTAAAAAGGAAGCCTCGGAAGTAGTAGAGGAGATCGAGGAAGTATCCGGACCATTCTTTAAACTATCACTGGCACAATGGTCTGTACACAGAATGATCCGGAACGGAGAGATGGATCCCTATGATTTTGCGGCTAAAGCAAAGGAATGGGGCTTCTCAGGGCTGGAATATGTAAGTCAGTTATATGACAAGGAACTCAGTGAAGCAGATTACAGCGCTGAAGCAATGGCCGCCTTTGTTGACCGATGTAATTCAGAAGCAGAAAAACACGGTCTTGAAAATGTACTTATTATGATTGACGGACAAGGGGATCTCGCTACTACAGATAAAGCTGAGCGAATGTCGGCTGTGGAAAATCATAACAAATGGGTAGATGCAGCCCGAGCCATGGGATGCCATGCGATTCGAGTAAATCTGTCTGGCAGCACCGAGCCCGAGACCTGGGTTGCCAATTCTGTTGACGGGCTTACCCAATTAGCAACCTATGCCAAGGATAAGAACATTAGTATTCTGGTAGAAAATCACGGTGGATTGTCATCCAATGCGGCTATGCTCGCAGAGGTCATGACAAAAGTAAATATGGACAATTGTGGTACGCTACCCGATTTCGGCAACTTCTGTATTCGCAGAAATGATCCCGCAGATTACAGCAGTGGTTGTGCAGAAATGTATGACCTCTACAAAGGAGTGGAAGAATTGATGCCTTTCGCCAAGGCCGTAAGCGCAAAAACACACAATTTTGATGAAGACGGAAACGAAACTGAAATAGACTACACTATAATGCTGCAGATTGTCAAAGATGCCGGTTATACAGGGTATATTGGTGTAGAGTACGAAGGGAATGATCTGGAGGAAACAGCTGGAATAATGGCTACCAAAGCCCTGATGCTGAAATCGGCATCTGAATTGGCATAATACCGAGACATACTTATGGAAGAATTCTTTAATGAGCTCTTTGATTACAACTTTTTCTGCAATAAGCAACTAATCGAAGCCAGTCGTAATTTGGAGGAAGTACCCAAAGAAAGTACCAGGCTTTTCAGCCATATACTCAATGCGCATCAGATATGGAATGCCAGGATTATTGGAGCTCAACCAGATTTTGGAGTCTGGGATGAACATCCCCTTAAATCATGGGAAGACATTCATTACGAAAATCAACGCAATACTTTTGAGATCATCACGAATTCTGATGATTACGAAGCGAGGATTGATTACCAAAATACTGAAGGGCGATTATTTACGAATACTATTCAGGATATGCTCTTCCATATTATCAATCACTCAACTCATCATCGAGCACAGATATTGGCTAATTTCAGGGCCAATGGTCTGGAGCCGGTTTCCCTCGACTACGTATTTTACAAACGCTAATCATTTTAAACCAAACTGAATGAACACCAAAATCAAAATACAATTGTCCTTTATGATGTTCCTGGAATTTTTTATCTGGGGCGGGTGGTTTGTTACCCTGGGTACGTTCTTGGGAGACAACTTACAAGCGAGCGGGGGTGAGATTGCCATGGCATTCTCCACGCAATCCTGGGGAGCTATCATTGCACCCTTTATCATAGGTCTTATTGCCGATAGGTACTTCAATGCCGAACGAATCCTGGGTGTCTTGCATCTCTTGGGGGCCCTGTTGATGTACCAGATGTACAGTGCTGATGATTTTGCGGTATTTTATCCTTATGTCTTGGGATACATGATTATCTATATGCCTACCTTGGCCTTAGTGAATTCCATTTCCTTTAATCAGATGAAAGATCCGGCCAAAGAATTTGCTTTTGTAAGAGTTTTTGGAACTATTGGATGGATTGTGGCTGGTCTAATTATAAGTTATGTCTTCCTTTGGGATTCCACAGAAGCCAGAGCTGATGGGATGCTGAAAAACACCTTTTTAATGGTTGCAATTGCTTCTGCTGTCTTGGGGTTATTTAGCTTTAGTTTACCGAAAACTCCGCCAACAGCAATCAAAGATGGCAATGTAAATATTTCAACTATCCTCGGGCTCGATGCACTTAAACTATTAAAAGATCGAAATTTCCTGATCTTCTTTATCTCTTCAATATTGATCTGTATCCCCCTGGCCTTTTACTACCAAAATGCGAATCCTTTTCTGGCAGAGATCGGGATGGAAAATCCTACAGGGAAAATGACTTTGGGGCAGGCGTCGGAGGTATTGTTTATGTTACTCCTGCCTTTCTTTTTTAAGCGATTTGGATTTAAGATGACCATAATCGCCGGTATGCTGGCATGGACCATTCGTTATTTCCTCTTTGCCTACGGCAACGCAGGCGACCTAGCATTTATGCTCATCATAGGGATAGCACTACACGGAATCTGTTATGATTTCTTCTTTGTCTCTGGTCAGATCTATACGGATTCCAAGGCTGGCGAGAAATTTAAAAGTGCAGCTCAAGGGTTGATTACCCTCGCAACCTACGGCTTCGGGATGCTTATTGGATTTTGGGTGGCAGGTAAGATTTCCGACATGTATCTGGTTTCAGATAATGTGCACGACTGGACGAATATCTGGACCTTCCCTGCCATATTCGCCTTTGTGGTCATGGCCCTTTTTGCTATATTTTTCAAGAATGAAGTTATTGAATACAAAAAATAGAAACTAAAATGCCAAAGAAAATAAGATTAGGAATATTAGGCGGCGGTGGAGATTCACTGATCGGAGTTCTGCACAGGGTTGCTTCCTTTATCAATGACAATTACGCAATTACAGGGGCAGTTTTCAATGCCAATTATGAAGATAATTTGTCTTTTGCCAAAGAGATCGATGTGCCTACAGATCGCATCTATAAAGATTTTGATACGCTTGTAGAGGAGGAAATGAAACTTCCAAAGGAGGAGCGAATTCAGGTTTGCGCTATCCTTACACCCAATTTTCTACATTTTCCCATGGCAAAAAAATTGCTCGATCACGGCTTTCATGTGATCTGCGAAAAGCCCATGACTACCACATACGAGGAAGCAAAAATCCTCAGGGAAGCACATAAAAAGGCGGGAACCGTTTTCGCAGTAACCCATACCTATACCGGCTATCCGATGGTAAGACAGATGAGGGAAATGATCAAAGCGGGAGAATTGGGAAAAATACACAAAGTAGATGCCCGATATTACCAGGGTTGGATCAACCCCATCATCCACGATAAAGCAAAACGATCTACAGTATGGCGCCTCGATCCAAAAAAAGCAGGGATAAGCTCATGCATGGGCGATATAGGTGTGCATGCCTTTAACCTTGTAGAATACACCACGGGATTAAAGATCAAGTCTTTGCTTTGCGATTTTAACTACCTCTACAGTGACAATCAGATGGATGTTGATGGCACTGCCCTTATCAGGATGGGAGAACACATCAAAGGAATCATTAGGGCAAGTCAGGTCGCCACAGGAGAAGAAAATGGCTTGGCCATCAGGATCTACGGGGACAAATTTGGTCTATTATGGGAACAGGAAAATCCGAATTTCCTTTATAAGATCAGCGATACAGAACCCATGGAAGTATATAAACCAGGACATACCTATAACAGTGCACTTTCTCTGGATGGCACAAAATTACCGCCCGGACATCCCGAAGGAATCTTCGACTCCATGGCGAATATATACCTGGGGGTTGCCAAAGCGATCAGGGGTGTGGAATACAATGACGGAGAGTTTCCAACCATGACTGATGGGGTTCGCGGACTGAATTTTATTGAAGCCACTGTTGAGTCGCACAAAGGAGGAAATGTCTGGGTAGACCTGGACGAATAATTATTTTTTCTTTCTTTCGAATACCTTTTCAAAGATTTCACATACCACGATCATACTCTCCCGAGGGACCCTGCCAAAAGGCTCCAATTCCCGCGTGTAATAATCCCAGTGCGTTTTTTTCCAATAGTCGAGCGACTTGTCACCTTCGCCTTCCAGTTTGGCGTAGGATTCCCTAATACTGAAAAAGGGTTTGAGCTTTACGGCAACTGTCCTCACAATGCATCGCGCATTTCCGTCCCAGTCTGTGACTATGGTAAAATCCCCAATTTTAGGGAGTGGTTCTTTCCTGTATTGCAGGCCCAATAGGGAGTGAGAAGTTGCTCGTTTAACGCCTTTCAACACCAATTTTAAACAGGTATTGGCATCCTTTTCATTATCGCAAAAATGAGTCACCACCGGTTCTTCCGCAAAAGCGTATTCGAGATGCTGGTCTAAAAAGTCGCCCCAAAGATTTCTTGCAGATGCATTTTCCATAGTAATGTAGGTTAAGAGAACATTCCTTTATTAAACTCCTCTACGGCGTGATGGGCCGCCCTTGCCGTGAATGCCATATAGGTTAGAGACGGATTAACACAACTCGCTGAAGTCATAAAAGCTCCGTCGGTAATATAGATATTGGGAACTGCATGTACCTGGTTGTGCTTATTCACCACAGAAGTGCGCGGATTCCATCCCATCCTGGCTCCACCCATTTCATGTATCCCAAGACCAGGCCCCGTCTCATTTTCATATGGTTGAATATTTTTGAAGCCTGCAGCTTCGAACATCAGGACTATCTGCCTGATGATATCTTCCCGCATTTTGTATTCATTGTCTTTGAATTCAACATCAAAATCGAGCTGAGGAAGACCCCATTGATCTTTTTCTGTCGCGCTTAGCGTTACTCTGTTATCGTGATAAGGCAGCATCTCTCCAAAACCGGACACCCCAATTTCCCAGGGTCCCGGTTTAAGGATATTTTCCTTGAGCTCCTTTCCGTATTGCATCTCGGCCACTGAAACTTGCCAGTCTGTTCTGCTGGCTCCTCCCTGGTATCCAAAACCCCGTAGGTAATCCCTCTGCCTCGACTTCTCATTGAGATTGACAAAGCGCGGAATATAGAAGCCATTGGGCCTTCTTCCTTTGTAAAATTTATCCAGGTATCCGTCAACAGAAGCTGTAGCGCCTAGTTGGTAATGGTGATCCATAATATTGCGCCCTACCTGGTCGTAGTCATTTCCAATTCCATTGGGAAAGCGCTCAGACTTGGATTGTAACAGGATACCAACACTAGCCATTGCAGAGGCACATAAAAAGATCACTTTGGCCTTAAATTCTAATTTTTCATGAGTTTCTGCATCGATAATTCGTATTCCGGATGCTTTTTTACTTTGATCGTCATAGATAATTTCATAAACGATCGAATTGGGCCTGAGGGTCATATTACCCGTTTTTTCCGCGGCAGGAAGGGTAGAGGAATTACTGCTGAAATATCCCCCGAACGGGCATCCTCTCCAGCAACGATTGCGATACTGGCAGGGATTTCTGCCCTCTTGATTTGATTGCTTATCTGTAATATGAGCCACTCTTCCAATGGTCAGGACCCGATTGTCATCAAATTTTTCTCCCATGGCCTTCCTTAGGTCTTCCTCGGGACAGGTGAGGTCCATAGGGGGTTGAAATTGACCGTCGGGCAGATGCTCTAAACCAAGAGCTTCTCCGCTTACACCGATATAAGATTCTACCTTGTCGTACCACGGACTGATGTCTGCATAGCGCACAGGCCAGTCTACTGCTATCCCTTCTTTCAGATTTGCTTCAAAGTCGAGATTACTCCATCGATAGCTCTGACGGCCCCAGGTAATGGAACGTCCTCCCACGTGGTAACCTCGGATCCAATCGAATCGTTTGGTTTCCTGATAGGGATGTTCCAGGTCGTTTACAAAAAAGTGTTTGTTATCTTCATTGGGTGCCCACCCCACGCGGTGTTGCTTGTGGTACTTTTTTTTCTCTTCCCTGGAGAGCTGGTTGTTGTTGGGCAAGTCCCAGGGGTCCATATTCATGGTGGGGTAATCCTTGATATGTTCAACCATTCGGCCTCTTTCGAGTACAAGAGTTTTTAGACCACCTTCACATAGTTCTTTGGCAGCCCACCCCCCGGTGATCCCGGTTCCTACAACTATAGCGTCAAATTGATTTTGCAGAATGTCAGATGTATTATCCATTTAATTCTGAGGTATTTCCTATATTTAGAACATATGCCCGTGAGGGGCTCATCCTAAGTTTTATCTAATAAATATAGGACTAAAATCTGAGAGGGACTAAACCCATTTTCAAACCTCAAATAAAAATCAAACGATGAAAACGATTAAAGGACCCGCAGTTTTCCTTGCCCAGTTCGTAGACAATAAGGCACCCTTCAATTCACTCGAAGGAATGTGTAAATGGGCTGCAGACCTCGGCTATAAAGGAATACAAATTCCAACCTGGGAAAGCTTTTTAATTGATCTCGACAAGGCGGCTGCAAGTCAGGATTATTGCGACGAACTCAAAGGAACGATAAATTCTTACGGCTTGGAGATCACCGAGCTTTCCACTCATCTACAAGGTCAACTTGTTGCCGTACACCCGGCCTATGATCTTATGTTTGACAATTTCGCTCCTGATGAGGTAAAGAATAATCCAAAAGCCCGAACTGAATGGGCGGTGGGTGTAGTTAAAAAAGCGGCTACGGCGAGCAGGCGACTCGGGATTAAGGCACATGCAACATTCTCAGGAGCCCTCTTGTGGCATACCTGGCATCCTTGGCCACAAAGGCCACAGGGCCTTGTTGAATTGGGTTTTGAAGAACTTGCAAAGCGCTGGATGCCCATTCTCAATCATTTTGAAGAAGAAGGGGTTGATGTGTGTTATGAGATTCATCCGGGAGAGGACCTCCATGACGGAGATACCTTTGAACGCTTTCTGAAAGCAACAGGGAATCACAAAAGGGTAAATATTCTTTACGATCCCAGTCATTTTGTATTACAGCAACTGGATTATATCACCTATATAGACCACTACCATGAGTTTATAAGGTCGTTCCACGTAAAAGATTCAGAGTTTAATCCCACAGGAAAAAAAGGAGCCTTTGGAGGGTACAACGATTGGGGAGACAGGGCCGGCCGATACCGATCTCTGGGAGACGGACAAATCGACTTTAAAACCATCTTTTCTAAACTTACCCAATACGGCTGTGACGTATGGGCTGTGATGGAATGGGAGTGTTGTATCAAGAGTCCGGAGCAAGGCGCAAGAGAAGGAGCCGTCTTTATTCAGGATCATATTATCGAAGCGACGCAAAAGACCTTTGATGATTTCGCAGGAGGTGAGACAGATAAGGCTATGCTAAGAAAAATTTTAGGAATCTAATACCGAAAATAATGAAGATACAATGCGCACTACTCGTCATCTGTTTTCTCGCCTTCGGAGGGTGTAAAGAAAAAACAAAGTCAGATGAACAAAGCAATGCAATGAATATGGAGTTGGGGGAGAATGAGATCAGCGAAGAAGACGAATGGGAGATCCTGTTTGACGGGACTTCTTTTGATAATTGGAAAGCCTACCTGAATGATGAAATGGCACTGCACTGGAAGATTGAAGAAGGCGCTATGGTTTTTTATCCCCCCACTGACAGACCAAAAGGAGAAAGCTATAACATAGTTACAAGGGAAGACTATAACAGTTTTGTTTTATCCCTGGAGTGGAGAGTTGCAGAAGGGGCAAACAGTGGAATCTTCTGGGGAATAATAGAAGATTCAGTTTATGGGCAACCTTATGAAACCGGCCCTGAGATTCAGGTCCTGGATAATCAGAGGCATCCGGATGCTAAAAATGGCAATACACATCAGGCAGGTGCATTGTATGATATGGTCGCTCCAACAGAGGACGTAAGCAAACCGGCAGGGGAGTGGAATAGCTGTGAAATTACCATTAACTATAAAGAACATATGGGGAAAGTTGTTCTTAACGGAGTTGAAATTGTGTCCTTCCCTCTGGATAATCCGGAATGGGATGCCTTGGTGTCTGATTCTAAATTCGCTGACTGGTCAGGGTTTGGAAAGTACTCTACAGGCAAGATTGGATTGCAGGATCACGGGGACGTGGTCGCTTTTAAGAACATTAAGATAAAAAGGTTGTAAGATGAGATCATTTGGAATTATGATTCTGGTATTGATAACGACAATTTCTTGTAAAAATGGTGCTTCAGAGGACAGTACCAATGAGAGCCAGCTAGAAGAAGAAGGAATTGTTTACGAAGAATACAGCGGGGAAGAACCCACCACGCCTGAAGAAACTGAGTTGTACGAACCGGTGCCCCCCAAGGTGAATCCCTATGAGAAGAATGGGGTTCCCAGTGACGCTGAAGTATTGTTTGATGGTAGTTCTTTTGATCAATGGATGATGGTTAATGACAGCTCTGAAGTAGTTTGGCACCTCAATGAAGAAGGAAGCATGACGGTAAAGGACAAAACCGGTGATATCAGGACCAAGAAGAATTTTGGGGATGTGCAGTTGCATCTCGAGTGGCGATCCCCGGCTGAGGTGGAACGTGATGGCCAGAACAGGGCGAATAGCGGGGTTTTTCTGCAGGGGCTTTACGAAGTACAGCTGCTCGATAATAATGACAATGATACTTACGTAAACGGGCAGGTGGCAGCGATCTATAAGCAACACATTCCCCTGGCGATGGCTTCTGTCCCCAGCGGAGAGTGGAATAGCTATGACATTATTTATCACGCCCCCGAATTTAATGAGAAAGGGTTAAAAGTGAAATCGGCTACCATAACGGTACTACACAATGGAGTCCTGGTACAGGATCACGTGGAAATCAAGGGAACCACACCCTACATTGGTTGGCCAAAAAATCCATCCCATGGCAAAGGACCCATCAGATTGCAGGACCACGGGGATAACAGCCGGGTGAGTTTCCGGAATATCTGGGTCAGGGAATTGTAGGAATAGCGAAATAAGGGCTTAAACGGGCGTTGGAAATTAATTACCTTAGCCGAAATATTTAAAATATGATCCAATCCATGACGGGATTTGGGAAGCACGTCTTACAGCTACCCACAAAAAAGATCACCGTTGAGCT